>JANYKG010000100.1 GCA_025358205.1 Armatimonadota bacterium | reverse complement strand
TATGATGTCCATCAGCTCCAGTATGCGCTCTTCCAGTTTATCCTTCTGACGGCCCAGCATCTCAATCTCTTTCTCCATGCTGTCCAGTTCCTTGGGATTGCTCACCTTGCCGCCATACAGCTTTTCCTGGTAACTCTTCTGCTTCGCCTCCAGCGTCTTGAGATTGAGTTCGCTATCCTTCATCTCAACCTTGGCATCGTGAAGCAGACCATCAGCCTGCTGAAACCTCTGCCTGAGGATATCAACCTGCGCGCTTTTCGCAGTACCGTCGTCGAGCGCGGACTTGGCCTTCGCGGTTCGGGCCAGCGCCAGGTCAATCTGCTGGAGTGCATAAAGCGGTGTGAGCAGTTCGAGCATAGTAGAAGCCCCCTTCTGTAGTCAGCCTATCTTAGCACGCGAGCCGACCAGTGTCAAAGCCTGTGGTTATCACTACTGATTGGGGTATACTAGATACGATAGTACGCAAGCATACCAGGGGGCAACGAAAATGGAAATTATGGTTCTGTTTGACAGCAAGACCGGCAACACCTACGAACTGGCCAAGGCAATAGCCGAGGGAATGCGCGAAGTTGAGGGGATGAACGTCAGAATGCGAAGGGTGAAAGAGACTACTCCAATGGAGGTGGTCCGCGCCGACAAAGATTGTTCGACTTTCTATGACAGCATCACCAAGGAAGTCCCGGAAGCCACCCTGAAGGATATGGAAGAGACCGAGGGCGTAGCATTCGGCAGCCCCACCAGATTCGGCAACACATCACCGGCAATGGGCAACTTCCTGGAGTCGCTCGGCGGCCTATGGTTCAAGGGCGCGCTCCTGGGCAAAGTCGCAGGAGTCTTCTGCAGCACCGGCACCATGCACGGCGGCAATGAGGCCACTCTGCTCACACTTATGGTACCGCTCATGCACCTGGGATACATCATCACGCCGATGGGATACTCGGACGCAGCAGTAACGAGTACTCAGGCCGGCGGCACGCCTTACGGCCCAAGCACCGTCACTGGCGGCCAGCCTGCAAAACCATTGGATGAATCGGAGTTGAAGATCGCCCGCACGTTCGGCAAACGGCTCGCGGAAACGACCAAGAAGCTTCGGTCGTAGGTTCTTGAATCCCTAGCTGAAAACTGTGCGGAAGTCAAGCTGCAGCGAGACATCGTCTTCATTGGGGTTTGTCTGGTGTTCGCCGTTCCATTCCGTGTACTTACCCGTAAAAGTCAGGAAATGATCGGTGTCCACCTGGCAATCATACTTCAGGCGATAGGTGTGTGAACCGGTGATCTGGCCGGCTGCATCCACTCGATCAACGCCCACTGAGCCTTCAACCGCCTCTTGTGTGGAGACTTTGCCGTTCAATCCAAGGCTGAGGGTCTGCTTGTCCCAATCCTTGGAATAGTCCTCAGTCTGTTCCCACTGGCACAAGAACGACAGATTAGCGCCGCAGGGCGTGGTCAGCCGCAGCTTCTCGCCGCCGAGCGGGTCAAGCTTCCCATCAGGCCGCTGCACGTAGCTGAAGTAGGAATAGATCAACCTGGTGGCTGGATTAACTTGCCAGTCTGCGTCGTACTTCCTGACCAAGAAGGACTCAGCCGCTCCGGGGTCCACCGACTTATACATCACCGAGTAGTGAATGGGTGACTTCGGATCAGGATCGCCCGCAACGGTAACTTGTCGCGTAATGGGGCGCTGTCCGTCCTTCGTGATACCGCCCGCATAGTCAACCGCCACGCTCTGTCCCAGCACGCCGGCTTCTGCGTGAGCAGACTTTGATTGGGTCACTATCCCGTTGGCGCCGTCAATTTCACTAAAGGCACAGCTCCACTTGATACGCTCCAGCATGCCAAGGTTGTGCGCAGTATCGGACACCAGGCTGAGTTCGCGGGTGGTGGATGCGGTGATACCGCCAACAGATGTCTCCGCAAACCGGCTCTTAAGCCCGATGTTCCTGCAAACTTTTCCCACCAGGGAGTAATCCTGAGTTAGCACGTCATTCTGCTCGGTGCTGACCGCCAGCCCGTTTGCCGCGAAATCAAGTTTTGAGTTCAGTTTGTACGCCAGCTTCAGGGTCTTAGTGTCGGTAAACTTGCCGTCCGCCGTGTTTCTGATGCTGTTCCAGTCGCCGATCATGGACAGCTTCTTGCCCGCGCCGTTGTCCAAGTGCAGGGTGTCGGTGGTGAGAACGCTGTCCTGCCCGGCGGTAGTGGAAGTAGCCACGGTATCATGCATGCCGTTGAAAGCGATAGCGCCGAGTTTGTGAGCCAGCGTTATCTGCTGATGCTCGGTATCGGTCGAGGCTACCAGGCTGCCCACGGAAAGGCGGTCGTCCAATAGCGTGAGTCTCGGTCCGTGTGTTGGGGCAAACACCAGGCTGTTCCGCAACTGCTTTCGGAACGCGCCGGTGGTGGAGTGCTTCGCGCTGTAAAGAAGGCTGTCCACCGTGATTGACTTACTTGCCAGTAGATGGCTGCTGATGTCATAGCGCTTCATGCCCTGTTCTGCAACCATTGCCTTCTTGTCGGCATCGGCCAGGTCCATCACTCGCGTAAACTCAGGTGCTATATCCTGATAGTTCGCGGTAAGCGAGAGCTTCTTTGTGGAGAACGCCATGCCGTATTTTTCTACGGATGCATCACCAGCCTGCACTTGGCTGAAATTGGTCTTAAGCTGAGCGCCCGCCCCAAGGTTGAAATCACCCAACAGATTCATGCGCCGCATACCGCTTTCCTTGCCCAACGCCGCCTGCTCCGCTGCGGTCAACTTCGCAAAGCTTGTAAACCCGCTGCTGATCTCGCGCACTTCGGCGGTCAGCTTAGAGCGGCTGCCACCAAAGGAAAGCGACGAACTGGAAACTGCGCCTGACGCATCCGTAATGCGGTTCCAGTTCATCCCTGCTGCTGATACCGTGCTCAGAGAATAGCTGCTCTGGAAGCCCAGTCGCTGAATCCCCTTCTCCTTCTCCATCTGCGCGAGGATGTCATCCGCCGCGACCTTCTGCTGTCTCAGTGTAGTGAAGCCGCTGAAATCCTTGCCGACATCCTGATAGTTCAGCTTCATGCTCAGTTTACCGGACTTCAGATCGGAGTTGTGGACGAAAAGGCTGTCAGTTTTAGGCGCAGGTGCGGCGGCCTGCATCACGCCATTCTGATCCAGCGACAGCCTGCCTGAATCGCGGCCTGCGGATACGTACATCATGTTCATCATATTGGCCTGCTCACCGAGTTTTGTCTTCAGGTTCAGGCCGTAGGTTAGGAGATCAAATGTGTTGTTGAATGTATTCTGCGCAAGAGTGATACCCATGCTGGAACTCGGGCCGAGATTGAGCATCATCATCGGCGCGCCGATCGCGGATTTCTGCTTATCCTTCTCGGGCGAATAGCGGTAACTCACGCGGATGAGCTGCGACACCCGAACAGCCTGAGTAAACAGGAGCATACCGCTTGCGGTGTCCAGGTAGTAGTCCTGATTCCGCCGAAGCAAGCTGCCGTCAACGGTCACAGTTTCGCTGCCCGGTATGATGCCGCCGCGCGACAAGGTGTAGCCGGCCTTCGCGCCGTTACCCCGGATGTTATCGGACGATGTTACGCCGCGCTCAGTTGACTTGGCGGCTTCAGACGTCTGGGCAATACCTAGAGAGTTGTTGTTGAAGCGCAGGTCGCTGTAACGCATGGGATCCTGATAGCCGCTCAGCCCCTGCGTCCAGCCGGGAGCCGCCATCAGAATCGCGCTTATCAAGGCATATGCGGTTTTCTTCAGCTTCCCTGCAATCATTGTCAAAACCCTGTCTGCTGAAAACTTCCGACCTTATTCATTAAAAACTGTATTGCTAAGAAGGCCCCGAATTACGCATTTCATGCATAATTCAGACTAGAACTTGATGCTGGCCAACTCAATGGTGACCTTCTGTACCTGAACGGGATCGGCCTGAACCTGATATCTGCGATGCTTATTCCGTGCCGCGAGCTTCGCCCGAAGATCGGCAAGGGCATCTTCATTCCGCTTGACTGTGTCTGCTTGCTCTGAGGGAGTTCCTGCCACCTTGATCTCCTTCTCTTCCGTCGGCACAGGAGTGGTTGCAACTGTGGTCGGAGAAGAATCTTCATTGGTGGGCGACTGCTCCTCTATCGGCGTGGGTACATCGGCAACCGCCTGCATTTTGGGTTTGCCGAGGGTATTTGCAGTGTGGTTGTTGGCCTTCGCAACTGTCGCACTGCTCCTGCGATGTGAATATACCCTTCTGACCGCCGCGCGCACGGTTTGTGATGGGTTAGCAGCGGTGGCCGGTTCTTGCATAGGCTGTGCTGCAACAACAGGCAACGGCTGAGTTGGGGATGGCGAATTCACGGCCACGGGAGTCTTGACCGGAGTCTTAATCATTGAGACATTGTTGAGCGCAGCCAGCGTAACAAGGATGACTGCGGCGGATGCGGCTGCCCATCTCACGGGCGCGGGCGTCAGGGTAAGTCGGCCAAACGCGCCGGTCAACCTCTCGCGCAATGTAGGCCGTTCCGTTGTCGCAGCTAGTATCTGCTCCAGCAGATAGGCGGGAGGCTCAATCTCGCCTGTGTCCGCTATCAGTGTAGTGGTGGCTCGAAGTGCGGCCAACGCACCGGCGCAATCCTCACAACATGCAATGTGCGCACGCATTTCTTCGCTATCCTGTCGGCTCATCTCACCGTCCAGATACTCCGAAATCATCTGCCTTGCGTTTGAGCAATCCATCGTCGCCTGTCCCCCCTCGGTCGGATTCTGTCGTACACATGTACAAACAATTCCGAACGACAAAAGTTACAGGTATTTTCGCGGGCTGGTAGTTTTTCTGTGTAGGAGTTTACAGCCAGGGGTTTGTGGCGCGCTCTACGCCGATGGTGGTCTCGCATCCGTGGCCAGGATAGACGATGGTTTCGTCCGGTAAAAGAAGCAATTTCTCTCGAATGGATGACAGCAGTTGACGGTGCGAGCCGCCGGGGAAGTCGCTTCGACCGATGCTCCCTGCGAACAGCGTGTCGCCCGCAAAAAGCGCATCGCCGATGGAAAGGCAGATGCCGCCGGGGGTGTGACCTGGAGTGTGCAGAACAGTGAAGCGTAGATTGCCCGCAACGATCTCATCTCCGTCGGCCAGAAGTCGGTCGGCGGGAGGTGAAATTGGCCCCACATGACCGATGAACGAAGCTAGATTGAGGTCCGGGTCTGAGAGATACTCGACCTCAAGCTCATGAATCATTATCGGGCAGCGGAACTCGTTCTTCATCGCGCCGTTCGCCGCAATATGATCCGCATGGCCGTGCGTGTTGATGATAGCTCGCACTGTGAGACCTGCTGACCTGACGGCGTTGACGATAACCTCAGCCTCGTCGCCGGGATCTATTATCACCGCATCACCTGTCGAGACATCAGACGCGAGATAGCAGTTCGTCTGAAACGGGCTAACTGCAATCGCTTGAACCGCGAGTTCCGGCACTACCAGGTACCTCCGAGCATGTACTGCCGCGCACGGTGGACGAAATCCGCGTCAAAAGCGCCCATGCCCCGCGAGTCCTCGTATGCTGAATCCGCTCTCTTCTCATCTCCGAGTGAGTGATACATGTCCGCAGCCAGGCAGAGATACGCGAGCATCCCGGGGTTCAGATCGAAAGCCTGCATGTACGATACGGCAGCGCGATTCAACTGCCCGGCGCGCGCGTAGAACATGCCCAGCCGCGCATGGTAGTAGTCGTCAGCCCGCGACAACGATACCGCATACTCCATCTCAGCCACCGCGTCCTCATGCCGCAGCATTTCCGCATACGCCTCCGCCAACTCGAACCGATAGAAGGCATCTCTGGGACACAGCTCGATGGCCTGTTCCAACTGCTCTATGGCATCAGGCACCCGCGAACTCACCACGTATGCTATAGCCAGTTTGGAGCGATAGAATGCGTTGTCGGGAGCAAAGCGCAGTGCGATCTCATACTCCGTGATGGCAGCGTGCCATCTGCCGTATCGCGTATACAACTCCGCCAGACCGAAGTGCGCTACCGGCGACTTGGCGTTGTTCTTCAGCGCTTTCCTGTACTGTTTCAGCGCATTGACGGGCAATTCCGCGAAGGCATAAGCGTCGCCCAGATCAGTGCGGCGTTCAGGGGTGTTCTCAAGCCGTGCGGCCTTCTTGTAACAGGTGATGGACTGGTGAATCCGACCTTTGGTCAGATGCTCGTCAGCCAACTCCTTCTTGCCGTCTGCGCTCGACGGCTCAGGACGATACCGCTCATCCTCAGTGAGTGGCACGGCATCCATATTGAGGAAAAATTTGGGAACCGGATATCCGGGAAGCATATCTAATTCTCTGTTCTAGCGCGGATTATGCGTGACCCGCATAATCCGCAGCCTTCTGAGCATTATTCATGTCTTTCATGAATAATGCGGGCTAGACCAAGCCGTCCGTGTCAATAATCAGCGTCACAGGCCCATTGTTTTCAATGGATACCATCATCTTCGCGCCAAACCAACCGGTTTGCACCTTCACTCCAGCGTGCTGCAGCAGTTCAGCGAAACGCCGATAAAGCGCGTCGGCGATCTCGGGCGGAGCCGCATCAGCAAAGCTGGGGCGCCGACCCTTGCGCGAGTCCGCGTAAAGGGTAAACTGCGAAATCACAAGCGCTTCACCGCCCACATCCAGGAGCGATAGGTTCATCTTGCCTTCAGAATCCTCGAACACCCTCAGATTCGCGATCTTCTCCGCAAGCCACACGGTGTGCTTCTCGGTATCGCCCGATCTCATGCCCAACAGTACCACAAACCCTGGGCCAATAGCGCGAGTCCCCTCGCCTTCCACGGTCACGGAGCCTGATGTAACTCGTTGAATGACTGCCTTCACTACTTACCTTCCTCGGGGAGGCTCGTGCGGTGGACTGCCAGAATATCACTCAGGCTGGCCAGACGTTTGATCAGCAGATTCAGATGGCTCACGTCACTGATCTCCACGGCCAGGTCGAAGTACGCTGTCCTGTTAGGCTGTGAGCCGATCTTCGCGGATACGATGTTAGTCTTCATCTCGCTGAAGATCGCTGAGATATCATTGAGAAGACCTACACGGTCGAGAGCCTCGATTCGTACACCGGTCTGGAACTTCTCGCCGGTCGCGTCCTGCCACTCCACCTGAACGATTCTGTCCGGCTCCTTCTCGCAGTACACCCTGACATTCGGGCAATCCCTGCGGTGAAGAGCTAGTCCCCTGCCCCGCGTCACGTAGCCGATGACATCCTCACCAGGAACCGGCGAGCAGCACCGCGAACGCCTTATGGCGACGTCGTCCACGCCGCCCGCCGCGATTCCCAACTGCGCCTCAGCCCCCTGCCTTTTGCCGGAGACGGATAGCCCCTCGGTGTGCGGCTGCATTGCCTGGAGCTTGTGGACCACGCCCAACGCGGCTGTATGGCCGAACCCTATCGCGGCCATCAGATCGTCTTCCGTCTGCGCGTTCATTGGGTCCAGCACCTTCTGGATGTTCTCCGGCTTCAGGAGTTCCTTGCGATCCAACCCCTGCCGCTCGACTTCTTTCTCCAGAATTTCTCGGCCCTTCTGGACGCTCTCGCCGTACCTGAGCCGCCGAAAGTATGCCTTGATACGGCTGCGGGCAGTGGCGGTCTTCACAAAGTTCAGCCAGTCCATGCTGGGCGTAACGTTGCTGCGGCTGATGATCTCTACTATATCGCCGTTCTTGAACTTGTAGGTAAGCGGCACGATGCGGCCGTTTACCTTCGCGCCTACACAGTGGTTGCCCACGTCGCTGTGAATGCGGTAGGCAAAGTCAATGGGAGTGGAACCGGCAGGAAGGTCAATAACGTCGCCCCTAGGGGTGAAAACGAACACCTGATCCGTAAACAGATCGTCGCTGACCGTCCGCAGAAACTCGATGCCGTCTTTGGAGTCAGCCTGCCAGTCGAAGAGCTGTTGCCGCAACCAGTCCAGCTTGCCCTCGAACACCTTGTCCATCGCGCCGCCCTCTTTGTACTGCCAGTGCGCGGCGATGCCGGACTCGGCAGTGCGGTGCATGTCCCTGGTGCGTATCTGCACTTCCAGCGGCTGGCCGTTCGGGCCGATCACCTTGGTATGAAGCGACTGATACATATTCGATTTCGGCTTGGCGATGTAGTCATAGAAGCGTTCCGTCAGCGGCATCCACTGATCATGTACTACACCCAGCGCGTGGTAGCAGTCCGCAACCGTTTCAACAATTATGCGTATGGCGATCAGGTCGTAGATTTCGTCAAAGTCCACTTCCTGCTTCTGAATCTTCTGGTAAATGCTGTAGAGGTGTTTCGGTCTGCCCTGAATCTCTGCCTTGATACCATCTTTGGCAAACCGTTCCTTGATAATGGCCGTGACTTCCTTGAGTTCGCTCTCTCGTTCTCTTCTGGTCTTCGAGACCCTCGCCACCATATCTTCGAACTCAGTGGGATACAGGTACTTGAAAGCCAAATCTTCCAGTTGCCACTTGATCTGCCAGATACCCAGGCGATGAGCTAACGGTGCGTAGATCTGGAGGGTCTCTCGGGCAACCTTCAACTGTCTTTCGGGAGGAAGAGCGGAAAGTGTGCGCATGTTGTGGAGTCGGTCGGCCAGTTTGATGACCATCACGCGGAAGTCCCTGGCCATGGCGAGGAGAATTTTGCGAAGGTTCTCCGCGCTTCGGCTGTGCTCCGCGTGACGTTTCTTGCGACCGTCTTGATCAGGCTCAGGCTCGCGCGGCTCGAAGTCCGTCAATTTCAGCTTGGTGACACCGTCCACGAGCTGGGCGATCTCATTGCCGAACTCCTTGGCCAGGTCTTCCAGCTTTACCCGCGTATCTTCCACCACGTCATGGAGCAGCGCCGCCGCGATGCTGGAGGTGTCCATCTCCAGATCCGCCAGTATCCCCGCAGCCGCTAGTGGATGGTTGATATACGGCTCGCCCGATAGGCGTGTCTGACCCTCATGCACCCGCTCGGCAAACTCATATGCCCGCCTTATCAGGCCCACATCCGCCTTGGGATTATACGACTCAATCTTCTCGATGACAGGTTCTATAGCCACCGAACGCATCTCCACTGACATATTGAATGTTACTACCGCTGAACCTTATGCGATGTTTTGTGCGACGAACGGCTCAGAGATCGTCGCATTGGAGGGCCGAGCATCACGCAGAACCATCTGCACGGTCTCGCGCCCACCATACTGGTTTATCTGAACATTGTAGCATACATCAATCAGACTTCCAACGCGCAAAGCCTCATCCTTGTCGCCCCATCCGAATGCCACACACTCCAACGGCTCGCCGGACGCCCTGCCCAGCTTCAGTCTCAGGTGGCTGCCGGTGGAACCCATCCTGGTTTTTTGCAGAATGATGGCATGTTCGCTCATGAACACCGGTTCCTTGTTCGCGTGGCCGAACGGTTCAAGTAGCCGCAGTTCGTGGGCAAGATCATACCCCACAGCGTCCAGTTCGATCACCGTATCCACATCCACGCCTGGCAGCATATCCTCATCTGTAAGGCTCTTGTCCGCTATATCGTTGATGGCCTTCTCAAACTCGCCCAGCTTGCAGGCGTCAACGGATAGCCCAGCCGCTTTGGCATGGCCCCCGCACCTGACGAGTAGATCGCGACACTGCATGAGCGCGGCGAATAGATCGAATGCGTCAATACTGCGGGCCGACCCTACGCCCACAATACCATCCTCGTCCATGGAGATAAGCACCGACGGACGGGAATGCTTCTCTGTGATCTTCCCCGCGACAATGCCCACAATCCCCGGATGCCAGCCCTTGGACGACAGGACGAACACCTTGGACGACTCTATCCCGCGAGTGATGATCTGCTTCTCAGCCTCGTTGTACATCAGTTCCTGCGCGGCTTGACGCTCCTGGTTTTTCGTGTCAAGAACTCTCGCCAGCGCGCCCGCTTCGGCATCATCACAGGTGAGGCAAAGCTCCAGTGCCAGCGACGGGTCATCCATGCGCCCTGCCGCGTTCAGCCTGGGCGCTAGTGCAAACGCGAGCGAATGGCTGACAATGGGGCGTCCCGTCAATCCGCTTACATCCAGAAGCGCTTTGAGGCCCTTCTTGCCGGTGCGCTGCAACTCCTCGATCCCGAATTTCACCAGCGTGCGGTTTTCACCCAACAGTGGAACGACATCCCCCACCGTGCCTATCGCCGCCAGATCGCAGAACCGCCGCCGGTACGCCGCAGTGTCATACCCGCACTCCTGTACAAGCGCCTCCGCGAACTTGAACGCTACACCCACACCGGCCAGGTCCCTAAACGGATATGCGCAACCCGGTTTGTGCGGATTGACCACCACAAGCGCAGGAGCCATCTCCGGCCCGACCTCGTGATGGTCCGTCACTATCACGTCAATCCCGAGTTCATTCGCGCGCTTCACTGACTCCACAGCGGATGTGCCGCAGTCGGCGGTGATGATAAGCGATACTCCGTCCTCTTTGGCCCGTTCCACAGCCTGCAGTCCAATGTCATAGCCGTCATTCACGCGGTGAGGAACGTACCAGGTGATATCCGCGCCGAGTATCTTGAACACGCGCACCAACAACGCCGCGCTGGTCACGCCGTCCACGTCATAATCCCCGTGGATCAGTATCTTCTCTTTGCGCTCAATGGCCTCGCGAGTCCGACCGACCGCCGCCACCATACCATCCATAAGAAATGGATCATGCATATCATCCAGGTCGGGGGTCAGAAATCTCTTGGCCGCACCTGCGTCGCGTATCCCTCGGTTCCACAGCACCCGGCTCACAATCGGCGAAACCGGCAAGATACGGGCAAACTCGATCTCAGCCGGAGAGTCTGTTTCCAGTATCCGCCAGACTTTGGGATTCAGCGCAGTGTTGTTTGTCTTACTCTTGTCTATGGTATCCATGTGGTATGCAAAAGAGCCTGCGGCTCCATTCTCTTATGTGGCCGCAGGCTCTCATTTCCTCCGTAATACTTCACTCCAAACGGTGTAGGTCTAGAATCTCCGTTTTCGTTTCTTGGCCGTCTTCGCCTTGGCCACTGCTTCCGCTTCGCCACCCGGCTCGGCGCCGCCGTGAATCTCCTCATCCATCGGAGGCTTCGCGCTCGGCTTCTCCGTCTTTACCAACGGCACATCCACCATCGCCCTTGCAGCCACTGCCGGAGCGCTGCCTCTATCCGTGAGCCGCTGCCACAGAACCAGCAACTGGCTGGCGTTGAAGATGGATGAGTATGTACCCGTGATAACACCAATCAACAGCGCAACTGTGAAGTGGCGGATATTGCCCGCGCCGAACGCTACCATTGCCGTCAAGGTCAGCACAACGGTAAATGAAGTGTTGATAGATCTTCCGAATGACTGCAGAATACTCCGGTTCACAAGCCCGTCGAACGAGTCGCCCTTAGCTCTGTGCCGCAGATTCTCACGGATTCGGTCGAAGATAACGATTGTATCATGCGTGGAGAAACCGATAACTGTCAGTACGGCGGTGACAAACAGACTGTCTATCTCCCAGTTGGCAAAATGTCCCAGTATGGCGAATATGCCGATGATTACGCCTACATCGTGCAGCGTCGCCAGAATCGCACATACACCGAACCGGAACCCCATTGCTATTCCGCCGACCGCAAACCGTACCGATAGGTACAGCACGATGAGAAGTGCGGCTATTAGCACAGCCTTCACTGCGTTCTGCGTAAGCTCTTTGCTGATGACCGGACCAACAGTCTCTCTCTGAAGCACCTTGCCGCCAAGAGATTCGATTCCTGCTTTGACCTTCCCATACTCCTGCTCAGTGGAGATGGCCTTTGTGCGGACAAAGAAATCCTTCTTATTATCCCTGGATTGCTGCGTCTGAGGATCCAGCCCCATCGTCGTCAGCATATCGTTGATCTGTGTTGTGCTAACATCAGCCTGGCTGAACTCAACCTGCATAAGGCTGCCGCCCTTGAAGTCAATTCCGAGTTTCAGTCCACCGGTGGCCAGGAAGTACATACCGGGAACCAGAACGATGCCGCTGATGATGAACCACAGCGCCATGCGTCCAACGATGTCTACCTGCTTGACTCCGCCCTTGCCGGTAACCCACTGTCTGCCAAGTCCATACAGCATCGGGTTCTGCGCAAAGCCCGCCGTTACCAGGAAGTGTAGCAGCGTCCTGGTGACCGTGATGGCGGTGAACATACTGATGAGTACACCAATCGCCAGGATCACGGCAAACCCCTTGATGGGGCCGGTTCCGAAGTTAAAGAGAATGACACATGTGATCAACGTACACATGTTAGAGTCAAAGATTGAGGTAAACGCACGGGAGAACCCGGTGTCTATCGCCGCGCGAAGAGTCTTGCCGTTGCGCAACTCTTCCTTCAACCGCTCAAAGATCAGGATGTTCGCGTCTACCGCCATGCCCACCGAAAGTATGAACGCCGCAATGCCCGGAAGCGTCATGGTCACGCCCATCAGCGCAAAGACCGCGAGCGACAACAGCGCATATATCGCCAGCGCTATGTCGGCAAGAATGCCGGGCAGGAGATAGTACACAAGCATGAACACGACGACCAGAGCGAGACCGACCAAACCCGCCTTTATGCTCTTGAGCACAGAAGCCTGTCCCAGCGTGGCTTCCACGGACTGCACCTGCGCAATGGTCAGCGGCACAGGCAGAGCGCCCGCATTGATGAACTCACCCAGCGTCTGAGCTTCCTGAGTGGTGAACTTGCCTCTTATGATCGCGCTGCCGTTAAGGATCGGCTCATTGATTGATGGCGCGCTCAGTATCTTGCCGTCAAGAACGATTGCCAGTATCTCATTCACATTCTTGCGGGTGAAATCAGCGAACTTCTTTCTGCCGCTCGGGGTGAACTCAAGCTGCACCACGGTCTCGAATGACTGCGGATCTTTGTTTGCCTTGGAAACCGGCTTCAAATCGTCGCCGCTGAGAATCAGCCTGGATTCTTTGAGCACCACGTCGTTCGGAACAATGTTCCCATCAGCGTCGGTAAATGAATACTCTTCCCGACCGGTCTTGACGTTGTTCTCTGAAGCCATGGCATACTTCGCGGCAGCCGGACGCCAGCGCTGCGCTGAGCCGAAGTGAACGTTGTACAGGTGACGGAACTCCATCTGCGCCGTGGACCCCAAGTCAGCAATAGCCTTTTCCTTGTCAGCCGCCTTGATGTCCGGGAGTTCTACAACTATCTGGTCCTTGCCCTTGGGCTGAACCAGCGGCTCGGCGACCTTCAGTGCGCCGAGAGAACGTTCGCGTATGATACGCACTGCGCTGTTAAGGACGTCCCTTTCGGTCTGATCCTTGGCGATCTTGGTCATGTCCGCCTGATAGACAATGCGGATTCCTCCGGCGATGTCCAGACCGCGCTTCATGGGCATCTTCATGACCACTACAATCGCGCCGACAATCAGCGCTGCGATGATGACGAGAAGTTGCTTATGTTTCAACTTGTGATATCCTCCCTAGGGAACGTGCCGTAGAGCGATCAGACAGCCCGTCCGATCAGCCACAAAACAGACTTATTATACATAACGGCATGGGTGTTGTCAATCCAAACCAGCGCGAATTATGCGTGTCCTGCATAAGCCGCGGCCTTCGGAGCATTATTCACGTTCTTCGTGAATAATGCGGGCTAGCGCGGATTATGCGCAAAGTGCATGATTCACGGCTTCGGCTTACAGATCAACGCCGTTGATGACTAACTTGAACTTGCATCCCAGCATGTCCGCCGCCCTTCGACACATAACCATGCGCAACAGGAATATCTCGAAATACTCCGTTACGCTCGCGGACTCCGTATCTACATCCAGTTCCAGGCTTATGACCTTCTCCTCCGCATCCACGCGCAGGTATGACTTCTGCACAGCGTGGTTCACCCGGTCGTGTATGTCAAAGGTCATCGGATTCGGGTTCTGCACGCGCGACAAATGCACGTCCGACTTATCAGCAATGATAACGGCTGCGGTCACCGCGTTGATGGGAAAACCGCATTCCTCTTCGTGATTCCCAATCGCGCCCATGATAACGGCAAGCTCGGTCGGTTCCATACCCATGGAGTTGAGAAGGTCATAGGCGAGCATGGCCCCGGTCTCGCAGTGGATGTTGCGATTTATCACGTTGCCCACATCGTGCAGATACCCGGCTATGGCCGCAAGCTCGGATTCACGCTTCGGCATGTTCAGCTTGTGCGGGATGCCGCGCGCCATGGCAGCCACTATCCCAGCGTGCCGGAAGCCGTGCTCCGTGTACCCGATGGCGGCCATCTGCTCGTTCGCGCCCTGTATGTACGCCTTCACTCGGCTGTCTCGCCTCACCTCGCGCAGTGTGAGATTGCTCATTAACAAATACTCCTGGTTCCCAGCGCAGATTATGCTTATTCCGCATAATCTGCGGCCTTCTGAACATTATTCATGTTCTTCATGAATAATGTGGACCAACATCTCGATCACGCGTCTCCGTCCGCAGAAAACTTGGATAGGAAGTCGCGACGGTAGGCAGCGAGGCTGTCCGATGAAATCGCAGCCCGCACGCCCCTTATCACCCTCTGATAGAAATAGAGGTTGTGATAAGTCGCCAGTCGCGCGGCCAGAATCTCGTCTGACTTGTAGAGATGCCGAACATACGCTCTACTATAGTTTCGGCACGCCCAGCAGTCACACTCAGGGTCTAGCGCAGAGAAATCCTCGGCATATCGCGCGTTCTTGATATTCATGCGGCCGTAGGTCGTATACAGCGATCCGTTTCGCCCCAGTCTCGTCGGCAGCACGCAGTCAAACATGTCTATACCCTGTATGACGAAATCTATGATATCTAACGGCGTGCCGACGCCCATCAGATATCGTGGCTTTTCGTCCGGCAGAAGCTGAGCGGTCCACCCCACCACATCGTGCATCACCGGCTTCGGTTCGCCCACGGATACCCCGCCTATCGCGTTCCCCGGCAGGTCGAGCGACGAGATCACCTCCGCGCTCCACTCCCGCAGGTCACGATACGACCCACCCTGCACGATCCCAAACAGCGCCTGACCCGGTGTCACGGACGCCTTGCAGCGCTCGGCCCAGTCGTGAGTGCGCTGGGTGGCCTCGCGGGTTTGCTCGTAGGTGGAGGGATGAGGCGGGCACTCGTCAAACGCCATCGCGATGTCTGAGCCGAGAGCGCCCTGTATCTCCATCACGCGCTCAGGAGTGAAGGAATGCTCCGATCCGTCAATGTATGACTTGAAGATCACCCCGTCGTCGCCCACATGCCGCAGATCGCGAAGGCTGAAGACCTGGAACCCACCGCTGTCCGTGAGAAGCGCGCGATCCCAGTTCATGAATCCGTGCAGGCCCCCTGCCCGCTTGGTCAGTTCATGGCCCGGACGAAGGTAGAGGTGATAGGTGTTTCCCAGAATGATGTCGAATCCGAGGTCGCGAAGCTCTTCCTGGCTGACCGCTTTAACGGTGGCCTGAGTGCCCACCGGCATGAACACCGGCGTCTCGACCACAGCGTGCGGCGTTGTAAGAACGCCCAGCCGCGCCGCAGTCTCGCTGCTCCTGCCCGTAACCTGAAATTTGACTCCGCAGTTTTGCTTATCCATTCGACGCCTAAGTATAGGATACAAACCCCGCGCAGTCAACTCTGAGACCAGATGAGGTCAGAAGGGGAGAGAGGCACAAAAACATGTGCCGCGCCAAACCTTGCTGACGCGGCACACACTGATTCTTCATTATGAACTATCTCTAGGCCGCTTCGCGAGCCACAAACCTGGGATCGTAGTATTCACATTTGTATGACGGCGAAGTATCCGACGGGTCTTCCGCATCGGACATGTACACATACTGCTGGCTGCGGCTGCATTTTTCGTACATCTTATCGTAAATACCACAATCCAGACATCTCCGAAGCACGGTTGAGCAAACGGCACACTTCGCGCTACCTATCAGCTCGATACGTCCGCACAACGGGCAGTGGATATACTGCTCCTTCCAGCCGTCATCGCCCTTCCTCAGTGAATCCCGAAGCGCGTCTCGGAGCTGAGTCATCTCCAGGGTCAGAGAGGTAATGGTACTGAGAATCTGGTTCATCTCGGTAGATTTCAGATAATCAACAATGCGGGCATCTATAAGAGCAGAAAGGTCTCTTGCAGCCTTGTCCAGAGCGGCCAAATGTTTATCCGCAGTCTGTGGTTTGTATGGACGAGCCTTGGTCTGCGCCCGGCCCATGGATTTCAGAATCTCTTCGGTAGCCTTTAGGGATATTCGGAGAAACGCCTCTTTTTTCTGCGGCACTTCCATAATTGCGTCAATAAGTTGCTTCAGTTCCGCAACTGAAAGGTTCTCCGCCTCGATCTTGCTGATGAGTCGCATCTGGGAACTGACATCGCTGTTCAACGGTTTCAGTAGTCTGGCGTGCGCTTCGGTGAATACCGCGGGGTGGCTCTTGTCATAGGACTTGACCAAAGCCTGCTGCACGCAACCTGGCAGTTCCAGGAGTTCCACATGCCTTCGCAGGGTGCTCTCGCTTACGCCCAACGACTGAGCGCACTTCTCCACGCTCATAATCTTCAGCAGACCCTCAATCGCGGCTGCCCGATCCACCGGGTTAAGGTCCTCGCGCTGGAAGTTTTCGAGCAACGCATCGCAAGCCGCATCATCGTCGGACATCTCGCGAACCACTGCTGGAATGTCGGTCAATCCGGCGAGTATGCTGGCCCTGTATCGGCGCTCGCCCATTACAATCTCATATTTGCCGTCCTTGGGGCGCACGACGATCGGCTCTAGAACTCCGCGCTCCTTGATGGACTGCGACAGTTCCTGCAAGCTAGATTCATAAAACGTCTGTCGGGGCTGAGACGCATTTGTAATAATATCTTCGATGCGGATAGTTTCCATGATGCCCACCTCTGCTGACTTAGAGTGTTTACACCCTGATTATCGTCCTTCCGGTGCAAATGCACTAGGGCACATTGGCATCCACACCGCAAAACCGGCAATAATACCCGCTTTGCTGCCACGATTTGGCGAGCATTGATGGAACAATAGATATAGCCAACACGACTCAATGGGGCAGATAATCGCGGCATGGGATGCAACGGTGTTGAAACATGGGAAATACGCTCAATTTCCGCATCCCTACTCTACAGCGACCGTCCGTATCAACCGAAAAGAATAGTAGAGGTTCTCTTACACTATGTTCGTACTGATAGGGCTAGCCATTGTCTTTGGGAGCCTGCTATTTGGCTTCACGCATTCCGGTGGCAAAGTAGCAGCGCTCATCCAGATATCGGAATTCATCATCATAGGCGGCGCGGCTTTCGGCGCCGTCGTGATCGCCTACACCTTCAAGGGCGCCATCTCGACTATGAAGGCCTGTATCGGCCTGCTGAAAGGCAACCCCTACACGACGAAGATGTACCTGGAACTTCTGCACAGCCTTTACGAAATCTTCGTAGTTGCGCGCAAAGATGGTCTACTCAGTCTGGAAAAACATGTAGAGAACCCTCACGAGTCCGATCTGTTCCAGAAGTATCCCACGCTTCTCAACAACCATCATGCCATCGCCTTCTGCACCGATACCCTCAAAGTAATCATCATGGGTGGAGTCAACATTCATGATCTTTCGGAACTGATGGACCTTGACCTGGAAGCTCAAGAAGAGGAATCCTTACAGGTAAGTCAGATACTGAGCACAATCAGCGACTCCATGCCTGGATTCGGTATCGTGGCTGCGGTTTTAGGTGTAGTTATCACCATGCAGTCCATTGGCGGACCCCCGGAAGTGGTCGGCGAAAAGGTCGGCGCGGCGCTGGTCGGCACATTCCTCGGTGTACTGCTGGCATACGGTATCTTCGCACCGCTGGCCAAAGCAACGGAGGTCATTGCTAAGGCGGAATGCCAGTACCTGGCTTGTATGAAGCACTCACTTGTTGCTTTCGCTCGTGGTGATACTCCTGTGATGTGCG
Source organism: Armatimonadota bacterium (assembly GCA_025358205.1). GTDB lineage: Bacteria > Armatimonadota > UBA5829 > DTJY01 > DTJY01 > JANYKG01. The sequence goes on along the minus strand of JANYKG010000100.1, from coordinate 15,585 downwards.
TAGAATTTGCGCGACGAAGTATTGACCCTGAAGCTCGCCCCAGCTTCTCAGAGCTTGAGAACGCATGCAGAAACCGCAACAAGGAAGAACCGGCTGCAGAAACTCAGGCGGCGGCATAAAGCATGAGCAAAACCAACAAAGATCAAAGTGAAATCCGCATCATCAAGAAGAAGAGCAAGCACGGCGGCGGCCATCACGGCGGCGCGTGGAAAGTTGCTTATGCCGACTTCGTAACGGCGATGATGGCGTTTTTCCTTGTGATGTGGATAACCAACATGAGTCCCACCGTCAAGGCTGCGGTTGCCGGATACTTCAAGGACCCAAAGGGCTTCATGGCGGCGGTGAAAGCAGGAAACGCTCCATTCGATGTCCCCGGCGCAAAACCCGGCGGAAAAGTGCCCGGTCCAAAAGCAAACACCCAGGATATCGAACGCACAAAAATGAATCAGGCTAAGAAGACTATAGAGAAAATAGTGGCTGATACCCCGGAGTTCAAGAACCTGAAGAAGCACATAGACATCAAGGTAACTGACGAAGGACTCAGGATAGACTTGCTTGAATCCTCACAATCACTCTTCTTCGACGCGGCAAGCGCTCGAGTGAAGCCTGATGCCGCCCACCTCCTTGCGCAGATAGCGACAGAACTGAAGAAACTCCCCAACAAGATCATCCTTGAGGGACATACGGACAACCGACCACTGGCGCGCACTGATGGATACTCGAACTGGGAGCTTTCGTCAGACCGGGCAAACAGCGCACGGAAAGTTATGTCTGATTCAGGCATGACCAATCTGCAGATAGCCCAAGTGCGCGGGTACGCTGCCACCAGGCCCAGAGATACCGGACATCCGGATAGCTTCACAAACCGCCGAGTCAGTATCGTTGTTGTCTTCAAGGGTAAAGAACAAGAACAAGAGATATCCATGCCAAATATAAAGCAGTAACTGCCTGCTTTTACGCCACGAACAACGATGCCCTCCCCAACTGAGGCAAGGGCATCTGACTTTCTCACTTTCACACCCGCCATCGAGGACCTAACCCCTCCGGCTCTGCCACCTATTGCTAGCTTATCATGATATCAACTGGAGTACACTCAAGCCCAAACGTCGCTGCGACTTCAGGAAATGTCACCTTTCCACCGACTATGTTCAACCCGGCTCTGAGCGCGGGATTGTCAATCATCGCTTTGGGGAACCCCTTGTTGGCAATCTGCAGCATGTATCTGGTGGTCTCATTGGTAAGAGCATAGGTAGATGTTCCGGCCACCGCACCCGGCATGTTCGCCACACCGTAGTGAACCACGCCGTCTACGATGTACGTCGGCTGGCTGTGCGTGGTTGGCCGGATAGTCTCGATACACCCGCCCTGGTCAACCGCCACGTCCACGATCACCGACCCAGGCTTCATCAGCTTCAGCATCTCACGCGTCACCAGCACAGGCGCCTTGGCTCCCCTGAGCAGAACAGCGCCAATCAGCAAGTCCGCCATCCGCAGCATATCGCGAATGGTATAGGCGTTGGAGTAGAGCGTGGTGACGTTCTTGGGCATCACGTCGTCCAGATACCGAAGTCTCTCGAGATTGATGTCCAGGATAGTGACGTTCGCGCCAATGCCTGCTGCAATCTTCGCGGCATTTGCGCCGACTATCCCCGCTCCGAGGATTACGACGTGCGCAGGTGGAACGCCGGGGACGCCCGCGAGCAGTATACCCCGGCCTTCCATCGGTCTCTCCAGGTACTTTGCGCCTTCCTGAACCGCCATACGCCCGGCCACTTCGCTCATGGGTGTGAGCAGTGGGAGCGTACCATCCGCGAGTTGTATGGTTTCATAGGCCACACAGATAGCGCCCGTCTTCATCATAGCGCGCGTCAGCTCTTCACTGGCAGCGAAGTGAAAATACGTGAAAACTATCTGGCCTGAGCGGATGAGATCATACTCACACGCAATCGGTTCCTTCACCTTCACAATCATATCCGACCGTGCATATACCTCCGCAGCGGCATCCACTATCTCCGCTCCGGCTTCACGATACACGTCGTCCGATATACCCGTACCTACGCCGGCGCCGCACTCAATAAGAACGCTGTGACCGGCCTTCTTGAGTTGTTCCACGCCTGCGGGCGCCATCGCCACACGATACTCATCTGCTTTGATTTCCTTCGGGGTTCCAACTATCATAGTTTCCTCTCCACTTCATTTTGAAAGCCTCATTGCTTTCTATTCATAATCAGCCAAGAGCGATCCATTTTCCTCTTGATGGATCTTCATCATGTTCGCCTTCGAGCGCCAGACTGACCGCGCCCACAATACCTGCTTGATCGCCCAGTCTGCCAGTGACTATCTCCGCGTCCGCCGCCAGTTGCGTCATCGCGCGATCCTGTACCGTCTGCCTGATAGGTTCCATCAGCAGATCGCCCGCCTCCATCACTCCGCCGCCAAGAACCACCAGCCGGGGATTCAGAATGCTGATCACATTCGCTACGCCCAGACCCAGATATGTGCCGGTCTCACGCCAAATGCGCTGGGCCAGTTCGTCCCCTGCCCTCGCGGCCTCTGCAATGTGATGAGCCGTGACCGCCTGAATACCTCTTGCCACGCTAAGGATGAGGCTAGCGGAATTCTCTGGCATCTGCAGGTACTCGCGCGCCCGACGAGCGATGGCCGTTCCAGAGCAGAGCGACTCCAGACATCCATGTTTACCGCAGGTACACTCCGGGCCGTCCGGCAGGATGATCTGGTGGCCAAACTCCCCCGCGTTTCCACATCCGCGATACAGACGCTCACCTATGACAATCCCTCCGCCAATGCCGGTGCCGATGTTGAAATAGGTCATGTAGTCAACGCCGATACCCGCGCCATACCGCGCTTCACCAAGAGCCATGAGGTTGACGTCGTTATCCAAGTACGCGGGCACACCGAACAAGCCTTCAAAATGCTCGCAAAGATCCAGATTCTCCCACCCGGGCAGGTTCGGCGCAGTGAGAATCACACCTCGCTCGCGATCAAGCGGACCTCCGCACCCGATGCCGATGGACGTGATACGTAATGGGTGACGCGTGATTAGACCGCGGAGCGCCTTTTCGATAGACGCAAGGACAACGGATGGCCCTTGTTCGCGAGGCGTGTTGATCCGATCCTGTGCGATGATCGCTCCGTTGTTATCGGCAATGGCAACGATGGTTTTCGTCCCGCCAATGTCTATGCCCAACACGTGCAAGGAGTCATTCATTGACTACTCCGCGACTATCTGAGAGACCGCCTCAAACTGGTCTTTGACCGCCGGGTAGAGAGAGCGGTATACCGAATAGTAGCGATCATACGAAGCTTTCTGGGCGGCGTCGGCCTTGGTTGACGAAACCACTTTGATCGTGCTTCGGCAGGCATCCTCCACGCTGGGATACACGCCGGTTCCAACGCCCGCCAGAAGCGCAACGCCGAACGCTGGCCCCTCGTCCACGTTGATAAGGACGTGCTCTCTGCCGGTGATATCGGCCTGAATCTGCCGCCACACCGCGCTTCGTGCGCCGCCGCCGGAAGCGCGCACCTGGTTGATGGGAACCTGCATTTCGCCGAGAATCTCAAATGAATCCCGCAAACCGTAGGCTACACCTTCATAGACCGACCGAGCGAAGTGCCGTTTGTCGTGCCGGAGAGTCATTCCGAAGAAGACTCCGCGCGCGTTCGGATCGGGGTAAGGGGTTCGTTCGCCGGTCAGGTACGGCAGGAAGATAAGACCTTCACACCCCGGCTCAACATCCGCAACCTGCGCCGAGATAGCGTCGTACACCTCGCTGCCGTTCGCTTTCGCCTCAGCCATCTCCGGCCCGCAGAACGTGTCCCTGTACCAGCGCAACGAGCCGCCCGCCGATAGCATGACGCCCATCACGTGCCACTTGCCGGGCACCGCGTGGCAGAACGTATGGACTCGCAGGCTGGGGTCCACGACAGGCTTGTCCGCGAACGCGAACACCACGCCAGAGGTGCCGACAGTTGACGAAATGATACCGCTCTCCACAACTCCGCTTCCAACCGCACCAGCCGCCTGATCGCCGCCGCCGCCAACAACCGGCGTCCCTGCCTTCAAACCCGTCAGCCCAGCCACGTCCTCGGCAATCACGCCCGAGACCTCCTGGGATTCGTAAACCTCAGGCATCCATTCGCGCGGTATACCGGTGCCGTCAAGCATCTCGTCCGCCCACTTGCGCTTCGTCACATTGAAGAGTGACGTGCCTGACGCGTCGGACACCTCTCCAGCAAACTCGCCCGTCAGCCGAAACCTTATGTAGTCCTTCGGCAGCAACACCTTCCGTGTTCGTGCGTAAGCTTCCGGCTCATTGTTCCGCAGCCACACGATCTTGCCCGCGGTGAATCCCGTCAACACTGGGTTGCTGGTCAGCTCGATAACCTTGTCCCGGCCAATGGTTTCCGTTATCCACTTGCACTCAGCGCCGGTCCGCTGGTCGCACCAGAGTATGCTCGGCCTAATGACCTGATTGCGGTCGTCCAGGAAAACCGCACCGTGCATCTGGCCTGACAGCCCGATGCCGTTGATCTCCGCCGGGTCTATGCCGGAATCCTGCAGAACCGTCCGAACCGTGGAAACAGTCGCCTGCCACCAGTCCTCCGGTTCCTGCTCCGCCCAAAGCGGTTTAGGCGTGCTGAGCGCGTAGGTATCCGTGGCGGTGGCGACCACTCTGCCGGTCTCCTCTATCAGAATAGTCTTCGTTCCACTGGTTCCGATGTCAATACCAAGCAAGTAAGCCATGAACAATCCCTTTCATGATAACGTGAAGTTGAAGGTCAGATGGTGCTCTTGACCCAGTCGAGAACCACTTTTGCGGCCTTTATATGCAGCCGAGCGGATTTCTTATCGTACATCTGCGCTGGTACACCTTCCACCATCTCCGGATTCCTGGTCGTCAGGAATTCGGCATTCAGTTCGGCGGCGGCGTTCATCACGTCCAGCGGAGCCTCCACCATGTCGGCCATCTGGATCAGGTGATGACCTCTTGGCAACTTGTTGGCATGCCGCAGGACCGCTGCCTTCAACGCCTTCTCCGCAGTCTGCTGGCTGAAGAACACACTGGCATAGTAGACGCCCGCATCCATCAGCGTGAGGGCAGTCGCGAAGTCCGCGCGGGACTGCGACCAGAACGCCTGTACCTGTCTTCGTGATGCCAACCCACCTTTTTCCAATGCTACGTCCTTCCGTGAGCGTCAGCGCCCTGAACGGCGCTTCGATCCGCTTCTCTCTACCCAATTTACCCCACTTTGCAGAGATGATATCCTGGCACAGAAAAGGAGTTTCAGCCACGGCCTACTTATAGCACAAAATGCGGCCTTCCAACAAGGCCTTACGCGCAGAAAAGGCGACCTCCACAGACCGGAAGCCGCCCTTCTAGACCATTCTCGATTCAGACGTACAGCAGATACTTCTGTCGAACCTGCTTGAAGGCGTTCAGTTCATCCGTCCATGACGCCAGGATGTCGTTGATCGGCACACCTGCCGCTATGGCCAGCCGCGTCTTGTCCGTCCCTGCCAGCAGATCGAAAAACGCTTTGCCGGATGCGCTGGGTGTGCGGAACTGGAAGTCACTGGGGTGAAGGTCCTGCAGCGCCTTGATGAGGTGCATGCCGATCTCGACCGTTGACCGTAACGCATCTCGATCCATCATGTGAACCTGCACGCCGCTGCACGCCGCTCCTTGATGCTTCGACGCACTCGGGATGAAGTGAACCGGCCTAAAGCGCACGCCTGGAAGCGCCAACGCATTCAGATAATCCGCCATCTTGTACGCGTCCGCCCACGGTGCGCCTGCCATCTCGAACGGCTTGCTGGTTCCGCGCGCCTCGGAGACGTTGGTTCCTTCGATGTAGCAGATACCGGTGTAGAGTATCGCGGCCTCGATGGTCGGCATGTTGGGCGACGGCATCACCCACGGCAGACCGGTCTCCTCGAACCACATGCCCCGCGACCAGCCCTGGCACTGTACAACGGTCAGGTCCGCGCCGAAGCCGTACTCGGTGTTGAAGAGCGTGGCAAGTTCGCCGATGGTCATGCCGTGGCGGATAGGAATGGGGTGCAGACCGACAAACGACGAGAACTCGGTATCCAGGATGTTCCCTTCAACCGCGATGCCGTTCACGGGGTTCGGACGATCGAGCACGATGTACGGTATCCCGGCTTCCGCGCACGCCTGGAGGCAGTAGGACATGGTGTAGGTGAAGGTGTAGAACCGCGCGCCAATGTCCTGCAGATCGTAGACCAGGACGTCCACGTTCTCAAGCATCTCAGGCGTGGGCTTCTTGGTCGGTCCGTACAAGCTGAACGCGGGAAGGCCGGTTCGCGGGTCGGTTCCGTCCGTGATCTCGGCTCCGTCCGCCACGTGACCCCAAACGCCGTGCTCCGGGCCGAACAGCGCGGTGATCTGCACGCCCGCGGCAAGCAGGGCATCTACAATGTGCGTCGCATCGCTGGTAACCGCACTGTGGTTCGTGACCAAACCAACTCGCTTGCCCTTCACGAGATCAATCTGCTGCTCAATCAATACTTCCAGACCGGGTTTCACTCTGCTCATCCATAACTCCTTTATCGAAACTGGCTCGTGTATCTTACTCCCAAGGCGCTATGCGCGCCGCGCCCGCTTACTCTTACTCTTACTCTTATTCGTACTCTCCGTCCGGTTGTTTTTCAAAGCGCGACCGCGATCGGGATATCTGGGGACTATTCACGAAAACTAGCTCCCCATCAACCATTCACCATTCACTATTCACCATGCATTCTCAGTTGACTTTGGGCCAGACTATCTGATACAATTCTCTCCGGTTGGGGCTGTGGCTCAGTTGGGAGAGCGCTTCCCTCGCACGGAAGAGGTCAGGGGTTCGAATCCCCTCAGCTCCACCAGCCTTCATCAATGCAGCTCGCGGGCTTCATCGGTGAAGGCTTTCTTGTCTTCCAGCCCCTCGCCCACGTATTCTAGCACGAACCGCCCCAGTGCCGAAAGGTAGCCGCAGATACGAAACCTGCCACGTCCGGCTATGCCGGTGCTCGGGATTCGGAGATCCCGAGCTAACGTTTGCCGTCCGATATCTGCAGCAGAGCACATCACCATGTTGGCACTGGATTTCCGAATCCAGTGCGGTCCGCCTAGGCGGACGTTCCGGGTTCAGATCGCCGTCAGTGAAATCAGAGCGCACCCATAAAGGATGCGGCTACTCTGTCCGATCCGCTAATACAGCAGATACTTCTCCCTCAGCTTCATGAACTCATCGCGAGCAGGCTTGTACGATGCGTAGATCTCATCCACCGGTGTACCAGCTTCCAGTTCTTTGCGGGTCCGCTTGGTTCCGACCACCAACTCGAAATGGCTGTTTCCGGCCTCGTTCGTCGGGCGAAACTCGAACTTGTCAGGGTGTAGATCGTGCAGACCTTTCACGATGTGGAGGCCCGTCCGAACGGTCTGAACCGCATCCCGATCCGTGAAATGAACCTGGACACCTCGACACGACTCGCCCACGTGCTTCGACAGACGCGGGATGAAGCACGCAGGACGGAACAGAACACCCGGCAGGTCCAGCGCATTGAGGTAGTCCGCGAGTGCATAGGCATCAACCCACGGTGCGCCGACCGTCTCGAACGGTCTGCACATTCCGCGCCCCTCGGAAAGCTGTGTCCCTTCGATGTTGCAGGTGATCGTGAAGGCCAATGCGCTCTCAAGCGTGGGCAGGTTCGGCGAGGGCATGACCCAGTGCAGGCCGGTCTCGTCCCACCACATATCGCGATTCCATCCCTTGCACTTCACGACGTTGAGGTCGGCCCCGAAGTCTAGTGTATCATTGAACAGTCGTGCCATTTCGCCGATTGTCATGCCGTGTCGGTCGGGAATCGCGTAACGCCCGATGCCTGATGCGCAGTCCGGCTCCAGCACGCAGCCGTCAACCGTGACGCCGTTCACCGGGTTCGGGCGGTCGAGAACTATGAACTGCTTGCCGTTCGCCGCAGCAGCCTGCATGCAGTAGGTCATGGTGTAGGTGAAGGTGTAGAACCGCGCGCCGACGTCCTGCAGATCGTCAATCAGCACGTCCACATCCTCCAGCATCTCCGCTGTCGGCCTGTCAATCCCGCCGTACAAGCTGTGCATGGGGATGCCGGTTCGCGGGTCTACGCACGACGCGACATGATCGCCGTCCGCAACGTCGCCTCGCACACCGTGCTCTGGGCCGAAGAGCGCGGTAACGTTGACACCGGCCGCCAGCAGAGCATCCAGGATGTGCGTGGTGTTGCCGGTGACTGCGCTGTGGTTGGTGATGAGACCGACACTCTTCCCCTTCACAAGGTCCAACTGCTCATCAATCAGGACTTCCAAACCGGGTTTTACCTTAGCCATTTCCGCTCCTTATTCCGAAGTCCGCAATCCGAAATCCGAAATGCGTTGCGGTATTCTAGCATGCGGGATTCAGCGATAACAAGGGTTTTCGGGCGGGAAATGTAAACGATTACAACTTGGAGGGGTTACCCTTCGAGATAGTCAATACCACGATCTCCGGCGGGCAGAGAAACCGTACCTGCGGCGCGGGTCTCGGCTCCAATCCCAAACCACGGCTGACGAAGACGTTAGTCTTTCCGATCCTGTAGTGACCATACTCATACTTCTTGCCGGTTAGCGAAAGCGTGGTCACCGCGCCCCAGATCGGTAGGCGCACCTGCCCGCCGTGAGTGTGACCTACAAAACACCAGTCAGGATTCAGGCGCGAGACAGACTGAATAGCGTCCGGTGTGTGATCGAGCACCAGGTAGAGCGCATCCCTCCCTTTCACTCTCGATGTCTGCATCACAGGTTCGTTCGGCCCAAAGCCCTGTATCACAATCTTTGTTCCGCGTATGTTCAGAGCGGCATGCTCGCCGTGCTCCAGATAGGTCTGTGCAACCGGACTCATCAGCATATCCACGGTATCTTCATAGTAGCCGGGCGACATATACACCGGAGCAATCCGTTTGAGCGATTTCAGGAACTCGAAGAACTGATCGCGATTGAAGTACCGCATCTGAGGGTTGTCGCCACTCACGACGATTATATCCGGGCGCTCCGCAGCGATGGTGGACAGGATTCGCCTTGTATACGGAGAGTGCTGCTCAAAGTGGATATCAGATATGTGGACGATCTTCAGGCTACCGGTGGCGGACGTGATCTTCGGGGAAGCCGCGCTGATTCTGGTGACAGTCAACATGTGCGGCTCGATGAACCAGGCGTCCAGTGCGCACAACACACAGATCAGATCGGCTGCCAATGTGACGAAGATCAATCTCCTGCCGACCTTCTTGCCAGACGCCAGCCTGCGAATCAACGCGAACAACAGCCGTACGTTCAGAATGAAGGGCGTCAGTGCGAGTGTCAGGAGAATGAGTATCCCCACGGCCTCAGACCTGGAACCCAGAAGCGGAATACCAAGCATACCCACCTCACAAAGCGAAGTGAAACGGGCGAGCTTCCTGCCGCCCGTCTGTTGTCCAGCTATTTGATTTACGCCTGCTCGGGTAGTTTTGTTCCCTAGCGAGTTTTTCAACCCAGATCATCGACTTCGATAGCAGATGCACCGACCAGGTAAGGCGTCTAGGTACCCCTCGCGAGAGTAAGCACCACAATCTCCGGCGGACAGAGGAAACGCACTTGCGGCGCATGCGGTTCCATCCCCACTCCGCGGCTAACAAATAGTCTAGCCGTGCCAAATCTGTACAGCCCATACTCGTATCGCTTGCCTGAGTCGCAACCCGTACACACCGCTCCCCACATCGGAATGCGCACCTGTCCACCGTGAGTATGTCCTGCAAACGCCCAGTCCGTATTGGGGCCGAGATCAAGCTGCATGTGCGAAAGAAGACTGTCGGAAGTGTGAGTTAGGAGAAAGACAAGACGAGCCGGATCGGACTTCGCATTGTCTGAATATGTGGACGAATCAGTACCGACGACCATGACGTTCGTGCCGCGAACGCGGAATTTGGCGTCTGACCGATCTAGGATATGCACACGCCCATTCGATGCCTTTCGGATGATATGTTTGTCGTCAAATCCCATGACCGCGTACACTGGTGCTATAGATGTAAGCCGCGTCAGGAAGTCGCCAAACTCCCGTTCATCGAAGCCGGTTGGCTGATAGACATCCCCCGTCAGGAATATCAAATCAGGCTTCTCCTCCCCAATGGTTGACAGGACTCTGGACGTGAGTGCAGTGCGACGGACGAAATGAACATCAGATATCTGGACAATCTTGATCCCACCCGTTTCAACGGCGATCTTGGGCGAAGTCCCGGCAATTCTCGTAACGGTGAGTCTCCCCGGCTCTACGTACCACGCATCAATGGCGCACAGAAGCAACACAGCATTGCCAATCAGCGCAGCGCGAATAAGCCATTGGCGTCTAGGCGATCCTACCAGTTTTACCTTTACTGCATCTAGTAGCGAGAGAAGAGCCAGAATCAGCGGGACCATGACCACTGCAGTCAAGAGGAGAAGTCCTTGTGTCTCAGTACTTCGCATGCCGCTCAACAACTCGCCACCCCCCGAGGTTAAGGAAAAGGGCGGCCCCGCATAAGCAGAAACCGCCCCTACTGTGTGCTATTTCGTTAGACTGTTGTTCCTGCATTCTGAGTTCCCTACTCGAACTTGCCTGCACGAGAGGCTTCGAGGTAGGTCATGCAGAAGTCATCGTGTCCCAGAAGCGCCTCGGTGGCATAGACCAGCGCCATGAGCTGCTTATCCATCGGGTCTATGATCGCCGCGTCCAGGCCGGCCGTCATGCACATCACCGTGAACGCCTGGTTCAGGAACTTGCGCTGAGGCAGCCCGTGCGAGACGTTGCTGACACCGGCGCTGGCGTGGATGCCGGGGAACTCAGCCTTGAAGGTGCGGATCGTGTCCATGACCGCCAGTCCGAACTCCGCGCCATTAGCGATCGGGAAGACCAGCGGGTCGGCATAGATGTTGTCAATCTTGATTCCGGCGGCGGTCAGGTTCGAAACCAGCTCGCGACCCACGGTCATTCTGCCGCATGCGTCCGGCGGGATGCCGTCGTCGCCCATCGCAAGCGCGATCAGCTTGGTCTCATACTCCTTCGCCAGCGGAAGGACGTTGTTGTACCGATCTTTCTCCGCGGTGATGGAGTTGATCATCGCCTGGCCCTTGTGTACCTTCAGCGCGCGCTCGATGGCGGCGGGGCTGGGGCTGTCAATGGCAAGCGGCACGTCAAGTGCGCCCTGGATGGTGGTCACAAGCCACTCCATCGCATCCGGTTCGCCTTCCAGCAGCGTACCGGCGTTTACGTCAATGTACGTCGCGCCGGCCTCGCACTGCTTGGCGGCCAGATCAATGAAGAACTGGGCATCCCGCGCGCGAACTGCGTTCTCGATAACCGGCTCGCCCTTGACCTTGCGGCTGGTGTTGATTCTCTCTCCGATGATAAGCATGATTTTCCTTCCTCGTTAGGTGAATATTGTGATGAATGATCATATGGACTTATGGTCTGATGGTCTGTGAGTCCGACCATTCGACCATGGGACCATCCGACCATTCCGTTCGACTACTCTGTCTTCTCCGGTTCCGGCATCGGCGGCGGGACAGGTCTCGGCAACAGGCCCGCGCGCTCGACGAGCGTCGGGGTGATTGACTCCCACATGACCGGCATGATGTGTATGCCCGCCACGCCCTCGATATTTCTAAGCTGCTTCATCAACTCCAGGCAGATGTTGACGCCCTCTTCCTTCGGGTCCGCGGCAGCCTCCATGCGCTTCAGGTACTCATCCGGCACGCACATGCCGGGGACATCCTTCGCCATGAAACCAAGCGCCTTCGCCGACCGCGCCGGTAGCACACCCGCAAGGATATGAACCTGCTTGTGAAGCTCTCTGCGCCGAACCTCGGTCATGAACTCCTCAAACCGCTTCATATCAAAGATCGCCTGAGTCTGGATGAAGTCCACTCCGGCCTTGATCTTCTTTTCCATTCTCGTCACGCGCCACTCAAAAGGCTCCGCGAACGGATTGGCCGCGCCGCCGATGAAGAACTTCGGCGGAACCTTGATCTCTTCGCCGCACTGGAACTTCGCCTCGTCGCGCATGCTCTTCACCATAGCGATCAGGCTGGTGGAGTCCATATCATAGACAGGCTTGGCCTGAGGGTGGTTCCCGCTGTTCATGTAGTCGCCTGAGAGGCAGAGCACATTCTTGATGCCGAACGCCGCCGCGCCGAGCAGATCGCTCTGCATGGATATGCGATTGCGGTCTCGGCAGGTCATCTGGATGACCGGCTCCAGGCCCTCCAGCATCAGTATCACAGCGCTGGAGATGCTGGACATACGCACGATGGCGGACTGGTTGTCCGTCAGGTTCACCGCGTCCACAAACCCGGCGAAGTTCTTGCACTTCTTCCGCACGGCCTCCGGATCAGCGCTCTGAGGCGGACCCAGTTCCCCGCAAACCACAAACTCGCCCGCTGTCAGCAGGCGTTCCAGTTGACTACCGGATTTCACACTAACACCCCTTGTACATTCGCGCCGCAAGCAGCAAACCGCAGATGCTCTTGGCGTCTATTATCTCGCCGCTGCGAATCATCTCGACAGCGTCCGTGAGGCTCATGGTTACTATCTCCATGAACTCGTCCGCGTCCCTGTTCTCCCCTACTCTCTTCAAATCCTCCGCCAAAAATGTGTGCAACATTTCGGTAGAGTAACCTGGCGCCAGGTAGGAGTGGAACATCTTGGTCAGTTTCTCTGGATGGTATCCTATCTCCTCCGCCAATTCCCTGCTTGCACAGTCAAACGGTTCTTCGCCCTTTTCCAGAGTCCCCGCTGGGATCTCCAGAAGCGTGCCACCAACCGGCTGACGGTACTGACGAACAAGCACAACCGTCTCGTGGTCCAGCATCGGCACAATGGCAACCGCTCCCCGATGCTCCACCACCTCACGGGTTGACGTGCGCCCATTCGGCAGCTCAACCGTGTCAACCCTCATGTTGACGATCCGCCCTTCAAATATGCGTCTGGATTCGATTGTCTTCTCGGTTAAGTCCATGTTCGTGATGAGTGACGAGTGATGAGTGACCGGAATCGCCCGTTGACGCAAATACTCCCGTCGCGACGGCACTCTCCTAGTCATACCTACCCTTCTGGAACAGCGTTCCAGATGCTTCTTGCTTGTATAGTTGATGCGATTTCAGGGCAAGGAAAACCCTCACTGGCATATAGACAACCGGCAGTAACGCGGACAGAGGGTCTGCACTGAATAAGAGCAGAACCGCTATCGCCACCAGAACTGCCATCTGGGTAGAGGAGACCATCCACATCCGGCGGCTGGCTTCTTTGTTATCAATCAACTGCTGGTGATATGATTTCCCGATCAGCCCCAGAAAACCGCTACCCAAGCCCATTTGGATAAAGAAAAGCACTAAGGCAATACCTGACTTGACATCAAGTGGAATAAGAACTATGCCAGTACCGACGGCAATACTCGCCCAGATCACAATCCTCAGCACGAAAGCCCAGTATCGCCGAAGCCAGCTTGGTCGTGCAATTACATCGTTGTCGTCCATTGTGTCGCCTCTTAATCAGTTGCTTACTGCCAGTTCATCATCAAGCTCATCACACGCTTGCTGAATCGGACCAGTAAGGCTCTCCAGCCATTTCTTCACATCAGGTCGCAATGCCATCTCGGGATTCCTCCGCACCTCAGCGGCCATCGGCAGATACTCTCGCCACGCGCCCTTTGCATTCACAACGCCCCACTCCGCTGCCTCGCTCTTCGAACTCAGGCGGTTCTCACGTATGATGATAAGGAACCGAGCGATGGTCAGCAGGTAGTCAACTGAGTGCAAGCCCCCGCCGCAACCGTGATCCCTGATGCCGGGGATACTGCCATTAAGATCCTGTAGAATTTCCTCGCGAGTCGGCTTCGGTATCTCAGGTATTATATTCTCGCCGTAGATGATCGCAGCACGGTCATGAATCACCTCGGCTACCAGTCCGCGAACGCTGCTGCCAGGTCGTGGTTTATCACCGCTCGTGCCCCAGTAATAGGACTGACCGAGCGCAGGTGACGCCAACGACTTCTTGGGGACAAACTCGCCCTCAATCATGGTCGCAAGAATACCGTAGTGCCCGCTTCGCAGAGGCTTGCGCATCTCGGACAAACGCGAGTACATAGCCTCCGAAACATCATCGTTCACCACCGCCAGGAAATCCAGATCGCTGTACCCTGGCGAGAGGTCATCGTACATCACCGACCCGTACACAACCACTGAAACAAGTTGGTCGCCAAAGCAGTCTACGCACTCGCGCAGAAACAGCTCCAGCGTCATATTCAGCTCAGTATCATCAAACTTGTGCTGCAGCAATATTGTCATCGATCCCGAATCAATCCCTCTGCTCAGCAGCAACCTTCACAATCTCAACGCACATCTCCGCTGACTGAACCATCTCGGACATGACCGCGTACTCTTCTACCGCGTGCGCGTTCTCATAGCCGACGCCGACCACCGTTGTCGGCAGCCCCTTCGCGTTGAAGATATTCGAGTCACTGCCGCCGCCGGTCTCGTGCATGACCACCTCTACGCCCGCTCTCTTCGCGGCTTCCACGGCAATGCGCACAACCTGGTCGTCCTCGCTCAGCCGGTAGCCGAGGTAGGAGCGGTTCACGTCCACCTCAACGGTCGCGCCCATCTCCGCCGCGGCATCCTCAAAACACTTGATCATGTGAGCGGTCTGCACATCAAGCTTGGCGGTATCCCGGCTGCGCGCTTCGGCTCGAACTTCGCAGTTCTCCGGCACTACGTTTCTCGCCGTTCCACCGCTGATGACGCCGACGTTCGCGGTGGTCTCTTTGTCAATGCGCCCCAGCTTCATGTTGGCGATGGCCTTCGACGCAACTACGATGGCGTTGATCCCAAGCTCAGGCCGCGCGCCTGCGTGAGATGCCTTGCCCTTTACCTTGAAAAGAATGTTGTCATGCGATGGCGCGGAGACCGTGACCGATCCGACCGGTCTGCCCATGTCATAGCAGAAGACGCACTTCGACGTGATAAGGCTGACGTCCGCATGCTTCGCGCCGAAGAGACCCGTCTCCTCTGCGATGCTGAACATGATCTGCAGGTCGCCGTGCTGGATTTTCTCTTCATCAATCACCCTGAGCGCTTCGAGTATGACCGCTATCCCCGCCTTGTCGTCCGCGCCCAGTATCATGTCGCCGCGTGACCTGATGACGTCGCCGTCGAACTTGCACTCCCAGCCCTCGGTCGGCGTGACGGTATCCATATGCGCGTTCAGCATGATCGGAACACCGCCTGCCGCTGTGCCTTTCTTGGAGCCGATGACATTGCCGGTCTCGCCATTGATCGGCACGCCCGCGTTGTCGCGAACCACGCTGAACCCCAGCTTCTTCAACTCGCCCTCAAGCAAATCGGCGATGACACCCTCCTTGCCGGACGGGCTGTTGATCTTGCCAAGGGTGATAAATGTCTCCACGAGTCTATCTTTGTTAATCATGAAATCCTCCGTTGTGCGGTAGCGCCGGCGTCTCGCCGGCTTCTGATCAGTGGCCGG
>JANYKG010000073.1 GCA_025358205.1 Armatimonadota bacterium | reverse complement strand
ACAGTACCAGATGAACAACAATCTCCAGAACCGGGATGCCCAGACAAAGAAGGGCATCTACTCCGACGACTTCTCGAACGAGGCGCAGTCGGACGTGTTTCACTCTGAGTGGAGCGCCCGCGTGGATGGTATCCGCAAGTTTGTTGCCCCGGGCCGAGCTGCCACGCCACGCGTTCTTCAGGTCGATCAGGCGCACAGCACTGCCCTCTTCAAGGGAAGCCTTGCGTTGCTTCCGGCAACTGAGCGCGTGCTCGTCGAGCAGCTAGATTGGTCTGAGGAAAAGAACATCAATCCCTATGCTGTCTTCGACAAGCCTCCGGCGATGATAGAGGTTACGCCAAACATAGGCCGCAGGGGGCAGACCGGCGTTGCCGTCACCGGAGCGAACTTCACACCCAGTGTCACCAACATCACGGTTCGCTGCGACGGTCAGGTAGTGGCAAGTGATGTCCATTCCGACGAAGCCGGACGCGTGACGACATCATTTACGATCCCAGAGAACGCGCGCAATGGCAACCGGATTGTGGATATGACAGACGGCACCTACTCGGCTCAGGCAATGCTGCAGGTTAACGACCCGCTGGTGATAACCCGAGTGGAACGCTTTGAAGTCACGAACACGATCATCCAGCAGCAGACCATTGTCCAGCAACAGACGATCATCCGGGAAGTAGAGCCACGCATTGTCCGCGTGGAAGTAGAGAAGATCGTCTGGCGCACAGTGCCTGCTCCTGTACGTCGCGATCCGCTTGCCCAGACATTCAGCTTCCCGGTGAACAGGATCATATCATCAATCGGGATCTACTTCACCCGCAAGGATGTGTCCATCCCCGTGACCGTGCAAATACGTGGAGTTACTACCGGTCTGCCCAACGAAACGGTTTTGGCGGAGAAGGTGATCTCCCCTGCAGAGATTGCTCTCAACTCCGAGACCAAGGTGGTATTCGGCGATCCGTTCTACATGCCCGCGAACAGAAGTTTTGCTGTGGTGCTGCTCACTAACTCCACGAACTACCGTGTACATATAGCAAGCCTTGGTCAGATGGGCAGAAACGGCGTCATCACCCGCCAGACGTATAACGCGGGCGTGCTTCTAGAAAGCTCCAACGCCGAGACTTGGACACCGCTTAACGGGTCGGACTTGACCATGCGGATCTACGGTTATGATTTTGCGGCGTCCGGAGAGGTTCGGTTCCAACAGATAACCGGGGTGCAGTTTTCGGAGATGAACCTCGACGAGTATTCAGCGACTCCCCAGGGCACGGGTATCACCTGGGACTACTCGACTGACGGAGGCACCACCTGGGACGCGATAGTGCCTGCCGAGGAAGAACGGCTTCCCAATATCGCGACACGAGTAATCGTGCGCGCCAAGTTCTTAAGCAGCGTTCTGAATGATTCACCCGCGCTAAACTATCGGGACGTGAACCTCATCGGCTACTTGAACAGCGCCGATGGGACTTACATCTCACGCGAGAATGAACTCACCCAGGGTGTTGAATCCACAAAGGTCTACGCTGAGATGAGTATCCCCAGCGGCTGCTCGATCAACTGGTTTGCCTCGAATGACGGTGGCGCGACGTGGGAGTCGATGACGATTGATACTACCCGTGAGGTAGACCAGACCTGGACGGAATACGTGTTCCTTTGCACGTTCGTCAACCCAGCCAGCAACCGCGTCCGCTACAAGGCCGTGATGACCGGCAATAACCTGATCTACCCGCGCATCCATTCCCTGGGCGCGACCTTGAGCTAAGGACATGCGGCACACATGATAGTAAAGCGCAGCGGCGGGATGACTGAGTTCATCCCGTCGCCCACCGAAAAGAGAGACGGCGTCATCCGAAACCACGTGCTCGATCTGCTCGCGAATCTTGACCAGCGTCTGCGGCGTATCGAGGAGGCGGCTGGGCTGCCTGTGGATCTGGCTGATGAGTTCTCCACGGCAATGGCGCTTATCATCCACGAAGAAGCCTACGTCCGGCGTCTCAACGAAAAGCTACTCGATGCTGGTGTCGTGCACCCGGATCAGAACCAGTGCCTGAATACCACGTAAGAACACGGTTTCTGTTCGCCTTCGCGAAGTATCCCTTGACTTATCCGTTTATGTGCTTGAGCACATAACGGCAGATTATGCGCTGAAAGTTATTATGCAGCGCATCTCCGTCCCGGACTTACATTCACGCTCAAAAACGTCAGGAAGTCAAGTCCGTTGAGAACATAATGTCAACCGGCCTTTGCACAATCCTCCGATACTTCCAATGTGGGATCAGTCCCGCTAATCACACGTTGGAGGGCAATGTCTATGAAAAACGCGCCATCACCCTTGTCTCTTACCGATCTGGTCAAGGAGGCCGAGAAGCAGATGCTAAAGGAGCTTGGCCGCAGCTATTTTACTGTCATCACCTACCAGTATTTCTGGAGGAAGCTGGTGAAGTTTGCAGCCGAAGTCGCTCGTATGGACGTGATGTCCGAGGATCTGGCCGTACAGTATATCGAGCACCTGGGTTACAGCTTGGACCAGTTGCCATCCCCAAAGCCCTATGTGTTGGGCAAGACGTTGAGCAGTCTTCGTATTCTTCTCGACATCCAACTCAATGGTCAACTGTCCGCCGACAGGCCAGGCTATTTGAACGTTCCAAAGAACGGATTAACGAGTGAAGCGCCCAGGCTCAGGCGAACGAGCCGAGCTGTCGAGCGGCTGGAGCTGTTGCCTGAACAGTTCCGTACTCCAGTGGAGCAGTATCTAGCGCGCTGTAAGGATTTCGGCTTTTCAGAGGCTAGTCTGGCTAGCATATTGGGCGAGTTACCCCGGTTTTGTCAGTTCATCATCGGCCTTGGGCTTGGCAGCCTGCCTGAACTGGAGCCACCGCACATTACGGCTTTCATACTGTCGTTGAACACCTTGTCACCACGCACCGTCGGTGGATACAGCACGCTTGTGCGCTGCTTTCTGCGATTTCTCTACTTGCGACAAATAATCCAGTCAGACCTTACCGGCTGCGTGCCGTCCTGCTATCTCACCAACTATGGGAAGATTCCCTCAGTATGGACACAGGAAGAGGTAGTCAAGCTCCTTGCCCAAGTCGACCGAGGTTCACCGAGAGGAAAGCGCGACTATGCAATACTGATGCTGGGCGCGCGGACGGGGATGCGTGTCGGCGACATCATCAGGCTTAAGCTCAACAACATCAACTGGGAGCAGAAACGCATAGAGATCATTCAGAACAAGACGAAGGCCTCTCTGAGCATACCACTTAGCGAAGACCTGGGATGGGCGCTAATCGACTACATGAAGAATGCCAGACCCAAAACCAAGTGCGATGTGGTATTCCTGAGCTTGCACTCCCCCTATTCTCCGTTTGTCGCGAAAGACAACCTCTACCACATTATCGCGAAATACCGACGCATGGCGGGCATTCACCGGTATGCCAGGCAGAGCGGAGGGATGCATACGCTGCGGCATTCGCTCGCCAGCAATCTGTTGTCACTCGACACGCCGCTGCCCACAATATCCAACATCCTCGGGCACTCAGATCCCGCCAGCACTGCCTACTATATAAAGGTAGACATCGCTCATCTCAGAGAGTGCGCCATAGATGCGGATGAGGTGAGCAATGAACACTAAGACTGCAATACCCGGATTCCGCAGCGCTCTTGCTTCGTACATCGAGACGCACATTGCCGAGAAACAGGTTATGGGCTGTCGTTACCGATCTGCTGTCGATGCGCTGCGGCGGTTTGACGGCTTCCTTGCAGAGCAGGCAGTTGAATGCCCAGACATTGAGCGCCATATTGTAGAGGCATGGTTGGAACGGAGACCTAATGAATCAGTTTCGACGCAATCCGGACGTGTCACCAATGTCCGACAGTTCTGCCTCTTTCTCAAACGCCAGGGATTTGCTCCATTCATCCCCGGCAAATACGCCAGACGTAGTCGGCATTATGTGCCTTACATTTTCACCCGGCAGGAAATCCATTCACTTCTTAGGTTTGTGGACAGTCTACGAGAAGACGTAAGGTCACCACATCGCCGAATCGTGTTCGGCCTCATATTCCGGCTTCTCTATGGCTGTGGACTGCGCGTCAGCGAGGTTCTTCATCTGACTGTGGATGATGTCGACCTCGATGCTGGCGTTCTTCGGATTATCGATACCAAGTTCCGAAAGGACAGGCTTATACCAATTGTCCCATCATTAACTGAGCGTCTGCGCGCATATGCACTGAAGTGCCCGAAGAACCGCAGGGGCAATACCCCTTTTTTCAGTGCGCCGCATGGTGGCCAATGGGGTTACAGGCGCGTCTACGACATCTTCCGGCAGGCTCTATGGGAATGCGGTATTCCGCACACCGGCAGAGGACCGCGCATCCACGATCTGCGTCACACATTTGCTTGTCATCGCTTGGGTGAGTGGATTCGTAATGGGGTAGATGTCGACGTTGCGCTGCCGGTGCTTTCCACTTACATGGGTCATGAATCGCTCTACCATACCCAGTGCTATCTTCACTTCGTCGCGGATATGTATCCAGACATCGTTAGAAAGTTGGACTCACGGTTCGGCCATATCATTTCCAGAAAGGGTTACACACATTGAAGATAACGAATTTCGCCAAACAGCTCCACGGCTATTTCACCAACTATCTGCCCATGCAGCTTAACCTAAGCGCAAACACTGTAAAGTCATATCGGGATGTCTTCACGCTGCTTCTTCGCTACTGCCGAGACCAACGCGGTCTGGCGATTGAGCGGTTCGATATGGACCAGTTCAACGCCGATGTGGTAGATGGGTTTCTTAAGCACCTTGAAGCGGATCGCGGCTGCCGAATCTCTACCCGTAACCAACGCCTTGCCGCCATAAATGCTTTTGTTCGATTTCTGCAGGTTGAAGAGCCTGCACGAATGCTTCAGTGGCAGCAAGTACTAGCAATACCGGTCAAGAGAACTGAACGGAAGACACCGGTGTATCTGGAAGCCCAAGAACTCCAGGCTTTGTTGGAACACGTCGATATCAGAACACCGGCAGGCCACCGAAGCATGATGTTATTGAGTGTACTCTATGATACAGGGGCCCGCGTTCAGGAGATCGCCGATCTTTGTATTCGTGACGTGCGGCTGGACCATCCGCCTCAAGTCCGCCTGACAGGAAAGGGACGGAAGACAAGAGTAGTCCCTTTGATGCAGAACACGGCGGAACTGCTCCGCATATACATAGACCAGAACAGGCTTCGAGAGAAACCGCTGTTCGACCAGCCGCTTTTCGTTAACAGGCAGGGTCACCCGTACACGCGCTCAGGCATCACCTACATGGTGCACAAGTATGCTGCCGCAGCCCGATCCGCAATCCCGACTCTGCCACCTCAGGTCTCCCCACACGTCTTTCGACATAGCAAGGCTATGCACATGCTTCAGGGCGGTGTTCCGCTCATAATCATCCGTGACTTCCTCGGCCACACTGACGTGAAAACGAGCGAAATATATGCCAGAGTAGATTTGGACGCCAAGCGTAAAGCAATGGAGTCGCTTGCACCGAACACACATTCGTGCGCTGTGCCATCCTGGACAGATGATGCTGCCCTTATGGAATGGCTAAAGAGACTCTGATCTACAGCAAATCTCCGTCCCGGACATTATGTTCTCAACAGACTTGACTTCCTAACGTTTTTGAGCGTGAATGTCAGTCCGGGGCGGGGGTGCGCTGCATAATAACATTCAGCGCATAACAATGCCTCGTTCGAGGCATTCATTGGTTGCGGGCAGAACAGATGTTCTGCTTAGCATCTAACGGAGGTAGCGTCATATGCAGATGCAGGAAGTCAGATTCGGCATTGAGTTGGAGACCGTGTCCAGAGACCGGGGGACAGTAGCCCGGGCCATTCAAAGTGTAGTGGGAGGCGAAGTTACTCACGTAGGGGGAAGCGGTTCGTTCGACCCATGGACCGTTATAGATGCCAAGGGCAGAACATGGAACGTGGTTGCTGACGCATCGCTCACGAGTGTGGCTGCCAACTTGAGAGCCGAGGTGGTATCGCCGATCCTGGGATATGATGATATTCCCGAACTCCAAAACGTGGTAAGGGCAGTCCGAAGATGTGGCGCGAGCACCGGCGACTGCACAGGCATCCACGTGCACCTCAGTCATCCTGACATCACACCCAAGGCGCTCGCAAACCTCGCCAAGCTTATCTACAAGCAGCAGGACATCATCTACGCGGCACTCGGTGTCAACCAGCATCGGATGGACCGATACTGCAAGCCCATAGACCCCTCATTCATAGAACGGATTACCAAGAACCCGCCGAGGACGATGCGACAATTGAACACGCAGTGGTACGGTCGGTTCACCGAGTATCCCCAGCGCTATGACAGCAGCCGCTATTCGATTTTGAACCTAAACGGATATTTCCTGCGGTCGGCCGTGGAGCTTCGAGCTTACTCCGGCAGTCTCCATGCTGGCCGCGTCAAAGCCGTGATCCTATTCAGCATGGCCCTCCTCGCGCGGGCGATGAACTGCCGGGGCGCGTCGGCGAAGAAGAGAAAGTATGATCCGGCCTCCGCGAAATACGACATGCGAGTCTTCCTGATATCCGCGCTGAAGATGAACGGGCCTGAGTTCAAGACAGCCAGGGCTCACCTCCTACGGCTGATGCCCGGAGATTCCGCCTGGAAATATGGCAGGCCCACGCCCAAAGCGAAGAAGCCTGCAAGCGAGAATGCGGTCCCCATGGAGGTGTGCTGTGGAGCGTAAGAAGATAGAAGTGCCCGCCACAGTATTGACCGGTCTGGAAGCCGTCCGACTCTCCGGCAAGACGAACATGCTCGACGCGCCCAGGGTGATTGATCTCGCATTCGAGATGGGGCACGCGGAGGCAGCGTTCTGGGTGTATGAGAACCGTGGCCTCTACGCCCACGGGATATTCCAGGGTTTTGCCGCAGTGGACTCGCTGAACAAATGCACACCTTCGCGCCACGTTGCCCAACACGGCGCGTCTGACCGAAAGGTCGGCAAACCATCCCATGAATGTGAATCAAGCGATACGTGCGAGGGAGGTGAGAATCCATGTGTGGACAGGTAGGGGTCATATTCGGAACCAAGCGCCGCACTCGCGATGAGATAGACTACCTGACTTGGGTCTTCACCAGGGCGCTAGAACTCAGCGAGGAGCGCGGCCCACACGCGACGGGCATAGCCTGGGTGAACCGGGAAGGCGAGCACCGGCTGTTCAAGCGCCCGGTTCCGGCAAGCGAATTCGTGCATGACAAGGCTTTCGGCGAAGTGCTGGGCGATGTCAATAACAGCGTCACCGTGATGATGGGACATACGCGCTTCGTGACACGGGGCGATGCTGCAGTCAACGAGAACAACCACCCCTTGCGGACCGGAGATTGCCTGGTCACCCACAATGGCACGATCCTCAATGCTGATCATCTCTTTCACCGGTTCCACTTCGAAAGGCATGCCGATGTCGATAGCGAGATCATCGGGCGGATCGCAGACGCCTGCATTGTCGACGGCTGCATAGACGTGAACGCGCTCCGGGACGGGCTGGCGCTGTGTCGCGGCCAGTTGAGCGCGCTCATCGTGGCAAAGACCGACCCCGGCACTGTGATCATCGCCAAGGGCAACAAACCGCTCGAACTGGCCTACCACCCTGTGTTCCGTGCAGTGGTCTATGCCTCCGATGCGAAATACCTAAGATCAGTTCAGACCGATGTGCCGGGATGGATTGTGCTCCCGGCAAAGCCAATGAATATACTGGTGTTCCGCGCAGTTGACCTGCCGAAGTTCGATTGCCTGCCCTTCCACTTCGTTGCTCAGAGAACCAAGTTCGCTGCTCCGAAGGGAGGTGTCTCCGTATGATCCAATCTGCTTGTTCTGACACACCAGGGCTGCTTCGACTGTTTGTCTACGGCACGCTCAAGTGCGGCTACTGGAACCACGAACCATTCTGTAGTCGGGCAATAGCCATTGAGGAGGCGACGGTGCGCGGCAGGCTATATGAATTGCTTTCCGGTATACCTGTTCTGGAGGTGCCTGAGCAGGACATCATTACCCATGGCTCGGCGGACATCCTGGGTGATCTAGCACTACAGTGCCGTCTTGCGGGCGACCGAGCCGGATATCTCGAATGTAACGCCGGGAAATGGCAGCAAATCGAGGGCGAGCTTATCACCCTGCCGAACCCCATGATAGCAGTTCCGCCCATAGACCGACTTGAGGGATTCCATCCGGGCGGTGCATCTCTCTACCGCCGTGTTCTCGTTCCGGTGAAGCTATCCGACGAATGCTTTACAGTGGCTTGGTGCTACGTGGCATCGTGTGGGTTACTGCGGGATGCGAAGCCTACTGGCAGAGCATCTTGGCCGTGATGGATACTCTGCCCGGAGTTTCATCGCCGAGCCGGAGTCTTCCAGCAAGATATTGTTGCCGTCGATCTCATTGACCACACCGAAGCACGTGACAGCCAGCACAGCTTTCCTCCTCGCGCCAGGACACTGGACTCGTATGTTGGGCCAGCGCCAACCTGCTGTGATTACAGCAGATGCGCGGCTGGCTATCATGGAAACCCGTTTGTATAAGTCATACGCAATCATAATCAATGGGCGAGCCAAGATGACAAGGTCTCGGCCTTTCTGCTATAATGACGGACGAGTGACGGCCAGGCGCTGGTGGATCAGCCGGTGTTTCACCTGCCTATAGCGTTCCTCGTACCTGACTTCCACCGTGAGGTTATGGAGTAGCAAGATATGGAAGATCGCTGGTTGTCCGTGAGTGAGATCGCCGAGTATCTTGGCGTTGTTCGAGAGACTGTATATCGCAGGCTTGCGAATGGTAGCATGCCGGGACACAAGCTCGGTCGGCACTGGAAGTTTCGCAAGGAAGAGATAGACGAATGGGTGAGGTCTGGTGGTGGGGATGAGCGGAATGCGAAAGAGCCTGCCCCAAATGAGCCCATAGACAGGCTGACAGACGTAACATAGTGCTTGCCGTGAATTGCAGTAAGATAGCGTATTCCCAGCGGCGACGAGACTACCTTGATCGAAACTTGTGAGGAGGAATGACGGATGAAACGAATCAAGAAAAGCTGCGCCCAGTGCTCGAAGATCGCGCCCGGGTGCCGTGACGACGTGACATTCGCCACAAGTCCTGTGCACGCTTTCGGGGTGCTAGAGAACTCGAGGTATTCATCAACAACCGGATCTGAGGCTTTGGCATGAATGTCTTCGAGACCCACTCCAGAATCATTGACGACTACGCCGATTACATTCGCAGCTTCATCAATATCGCTGACCTCGCAATAAGCGAAACGGTCGATGCGGCGCTTGCTGAGGGCAAACTCTGGCCTCAGCCGCTGCTCCAATTCAATCCATCTTACGAGATGGCTGGAAGCGTGGTTGATATTGCCAAATCTGGAACGCTCCATGGAAGCATAGCTGAGATATTCAAAGGCTACTCGCTCTATCGCCACCAAATGGAAGCCATCAGGCTCGGTATTTCTGGCGAAGACTTCGTCCTAACCTCAGGAACAGGTTCTGGGAAATCACTCACTTACATCGGTTCGATTTTCCACCATCTTCTCACGAAACCTCAATCCAATGGCGTGACGGCGATTGTCTGCTACCCAATGAACGCTCTGATCAACTCCCAGACGAACGAGTTCATGACCTACAAGGAGAACTACGAAAAGAGCACGGGCAGAGATTTCCCCATCAGCTTCGGCCAGTATACAGGACAGGAGAAGGAAGAGACTCGTAAGTCCATGAGGGAGAATCCGCCACAGATACTGCTGACTAACTATATGATGCTCGAACTCCTGCTCACTCGC
Source organism: Armatimonadota bacterium (assembly GCA_025358205.1). GTDB lineage: Bacteria > Armatimonadota > UBA5829 > DTJY01 > DTJY01 > JANYKG01. The sequence goes on along the minus strand of JANYKG010000073.1, from coordinate 51,820 downwards.
GCGCAGGAGCGGCCTATTCGGGACGCAATCTACGAGAACCTTCGTTTCCTCGTGTTCGACGAACTCCATACTTACCGCGGCCGCCAAGGTGCGGACGTCGCCATGCTCATTCGTCGCATCCGCGCACAGTGCAAGCAGCACGTCACATGCATCGGCACATCCGCGACGATGGTGTCGGTTGGTAGTCTGGTTTCCCAACGGGAAGAAGTTGCCCATGTTGCCACAACACTGTTTGGGCGTCCGTTCCGCCCTGAACAAGTAGTCAACGAGACTCTCACTCGCTCACTCGATTACTCCAACAATGTGCCAACCAGCCAGGCTTTAGCCGAGGCTATCGGTGCAGGAATCAATGTACAAGGTGGCGAGTCAGAACTCAGATCGCACCCGGTTGCCATGTGGCTCGAAAACCGCGTCGCACTCGAGGAGCGTGAAGGTCAACTCGTGCGTCGCCGACCGTGCCGGATCGGTGAAGTCGTCTCCGCTCTCGCCGAGGAGTCGGGATTGCCGGAGGATGTATGTCGCCAGTGCCTCGCCAACATGCTGCTCTGGATAAGCACAGTCAACCAGCAAGTCATCCAGAGTGGATCGCGCTACACCATCCTTCCTTTCAAGCTGCACCAGTTCATCGCTCAGACAGGTTCCGTTTACACGACACTTGATCAGGACGAGAACCGGTTCATCACGCTCGAGCCCGGGATATACAAGCAGGACGACGAAAACAAGAAGCCAATCTTCCCGAACGTTTTCAGCCGCGCAACAGGGCGACCTTTCATCTGCGTCTCGCGTATCGGTGATCGACTTGAACCACGCGAGTTTCGCGAGAACTCTGAGGAAGACTCCCCTGCCACGGATGGCTACATAATAGTTGGTGACGACGTGTGGGATCCTGTTGGTGACCTTGATTACCTGCCTGAAGCTTGGTTGCGGGTAACCAAGAGCGGCGTTGTCCCCGATTCGAAAAAAGCGAGCAGATTTCCGATCAAGATATTCTTCGACGAATACGGACATTGCTCAGATACTAGCCCGCTGAAGTATTGGGGTTGGTTCATGCGCGCACCGCTGCTCTTCGATCCGACAGGCGGTGTCTTCTTCGATACGAAGACGAGCGAGGGAACAAAGCTGACAAAGCTCGGGAGCGAAGGCCGCAGCACATCAACCACCATAACAGCGTTTTCGATCCTTAACCAACTGCACGACGCGAACTACCACCCGCGCGATCAGAAAGTCCTCAGCTTCACGGACAACCGTCAGGATGCCGCGCTACAGGCCGGACACTTCAACGACTTCGTGCAGGTGGCCCAGTTCCGCGCGGGCCTGCACAAGGCTCTAGCGACAGCGCCTGATCACACCTTGACATACGCGAGCATAGGCGAAGCCGTTTCTCGGGCGTTAGCACTCTCATTCTGCGATTATGCAAACCGAGACGAAGAGCCAGCGTTCGAGAGCGTCCGCCGCGACTACGAGCAGACGTTCCAAGCGTACCTCTTCTATCGAGCTGTCTCGGATCTCCGTCGGAGCTGGCGGATCGTGCTCCCTAACCTGGAGCAGTGCGGCCTGCTCGTAGTCGACTACAACGACCTCAACGAGATTGCAGCAGAGGATATGGCCTGGGCGGACATACCGATGGTCTGCGACATGGATCACGCGGATAGGCGCGACTTTCTTACCACCATACTGGACTTCTTTCGGCTGGAATATGCACTCCATAGCGAGAACTTCCTTACCCCCGTGCGCTTGAAGGAGCATGAGAAGCACTTTCGAGAGCGGCTGAAGGCTCCGTGGACACTCGACCGCGACGAGGAACTACGTGAGCCCTGCGTTATCCGCCTTGATCCGCTCCACAGGTCCGCACGGTTGTTCTCGAAAAGCATGGGACCTACGAGCGCGCTGGGAAAGTACATCAAGCATATCGCTAATCTGAAGGGTCTCGACCCCGACCTGCTCCGAGGTGACAGCTACCGCAAGTTCATCGTTGATTTGATGCGGAAACTCAAAGACGCCGACTATCTTGTCGAACAGACTGCCCGAAGCGAGGATAACAAGGAAGTTCCGGTATTCCGCCTTCGCATTGACAAGCTGGTGTGGCGGCTTGGCGACGGCGAGACGGTGAAGGCCGACATTGTCAAACGCCGCTCTTACAAAGACTTGAAACCTAAGCCGAACATGTTCTTTCGCGACCTTTACCGCCGAGACTTTTCCCAGGCAAAGCGCCTTCGAGCTGAGGACCACACAGGGCAGCTCAGTACCGAAACCCGCCAAGACCGCGAAGATAGGTTTCGCGCCGATTGGTTCGTCGATGAAGCAAAGACCCAGCTTGACGAGGCGAAGATTCGCCGCGATTCGATCAGCGCTCTGTTCTGTTCTCCTACGATGGAACTCGGCATTGACATTGGCGGTCTGAGTGTGGTGCATCTTCGGAACGCACCGCCGAACGCTGCGAACTACGCACAGCGCTCCGGGCGTGCGGGACGAAGCGGACAGGGCGCGCTCGTATTTACATATTGCTCCAGCTACGCTCCGCATGATCGTCACTACTTCCAGCAGCAGGTGGATCTCGTCGCGGGCGCTGTTCAAGCACCGCGATTGGACCTTTGTAACCGCGAATTGCTTCTGACACACCTGAATGCCCTTGCTATAAGCGAGATTGGGCTTCCCGGTCTCGAAGCGCAAGCTGGTGATCGGCCATCACTGATGCGCTTGGTTACAGATGATAATGGCGACATGCCGCTGGCCCCTGGAGTTCGTGACGGGCTGCAGATTACGCATTCTACCTATGAGGCACTTAGAGCCACGTTTAGACGAGTCATTAATGACTTTGAGACCGAACTCGCTACACGTGCTGGCACCTGGTATTCCGAGGATTGGATCGATCAGAACCTCAACAACTTGGCTGACAGTCTTGATTCTGCAATGACACGGTGGCGTCGTCTCTACCGCTCTGCCCGATCACTCTTGACGCGTGCTACCCAGCCGATTGAAAGCGGACGACTCACTGTTGGCAGTGATGAGTATAAGAAGCACAAGTATCACCAAGACCAGGCCAACCGCCAGCTCAATCTGCTGCGAAACGATGTTGGCGGAGCGACAGAGCTATCGGAGTTCTATCCTTATCGCTACCTGGCCTCGGAGGGGTTTCTACCAGGCTACAACTTCACTAGGTTACCGATTCGGATATTCGTACCTACTGGGAGTACTGCGGGTGAGTTTATTTCCCGTCCTCGCTCAATAGCGCTTCGCGAGTTCGGCCCTCTCAATGTCATCTATCACAATGGCCGAAAGTACCGTGTGTCCCAGTTGGTAGTACAGGATGCGGAGTCCTCACTTACCGAGGCTAAGATCAGCACAAAGGCAGGATACTACCTCGTCGGGGAGCAGAAAGACCTTGAGATATGTCCATTTGCTGGAGTGAACCTCGGTGACAACGCAAACAAACAGCATCTCCATAACCTTCTTGAAATGTCCGAGTCGCGCGCTGAAGAGGTCGACCGGATATCGTGCGAGGAAGAGGAGCGCGTATCCCTCGGCTATCTCGTTCAGACTTATTTCGCGGTCGACGGCGGCGAGATAGATCGGGTGCGAAAGGCGATTGCACGTTCGAGTGAAACCAGTCTTCTGAATTTGCGTTACATTCCAGCCGCTCGACTCGTCCATGTGAACACGCAATGGCGTGCAAATAAGACGGAAGGCTTCCCTATCGGTCTGACTTCCGGCGACTGGCGCAGTTCGATGCCGGACGCAGAACACCAGCTTCGCGAGGATTTCCGGTTAGTGAAGCTCTGGACATCCAGCCTTGCAGATGCCCTTTATATCGAGCCGATCCAGCCGCTCGGACTCGATCCGCGTGGGGTTGTCACGTTGCAGCATGCCCTAAAGCGCGCTATCGAAACTGTGTTCCAAGTAGAGCCAAGCGAGATCGGGGTTGTTACTGTCGGCGATCCTGAAGCGCCGAACATCCTTCTCTATGAGGCGGCAGAAGGTAGCCTCGGCATCCTTTCACAGTTCGTTGAGGATGTGCAGACGTTCCACAATGTGATCAACGCGGCAAAGGATATCTGCCGATTCGACGATCCTAAGTATCTCGCACCTGCTTCCTACGATGACCTGCTCAGTTATTATAACCAGCGGGACCACAAGGTCATTGATCGCTTCCTAATCCGAGACGCGCTCGACAAGTTGCTTATGTGCGAAGTCGAAGTTCAAACGAACCTGGGCTTCAGGGACTACGAAGAGCATTATCAGGCTATGCTGCGCAACCTCGACCCCAACTCGTCTACGGAGCGTGCGTTTATCAAATACCTCTACGATAACGGCCTGCGCCTGCCGGATGCGGCACAGAAGCGGGTCGAGGGAGTCTACTGCCAACCTGATTTCTACTACGAACCGCGTTTCTGGGTTGAATGCCACGGTACGCCGCATGACGACCCCGCCGTTCGCGAGGCCGATGAGGAGAAGCGACAGGCGATCATCGCGAAGGGTGACGAGGTGTGGGTCTGGTACTACAAAGAAGATCTGGCGACGAGGATCGCCCAGCGCCCTGACATCTTCAGGAGGGTACGATGAGCATACTTCTCCAACCGGGTAAGCTAGTCTCGCTACGTGGACGCGAATGGGTCGTTCTCCCGTCAGACGACCCGAATCTGCTCGTTGTTAAGCCACTCGGCGGCTCGGATGATGAGATCGCGGGCATCTATCTGCCGCTTAAGATCGAGACTGACAATCCTGTGGATGCTCGTTTCGCGCCGCCTGAGGCGAATGATCTCGGCGACATGAGCACGGCCCGTCTTCTCTACGATTCGGCTCGTCTAGCGTTTCGCAATGGCGCGGGGCCATTCCGCGCGCTCGCAAAGCTGTCGTTTCGGCCTCGTGCCTATCAGATTGTGCCATTGGTGATGGCGCTGCGCCAGGACGTCGTAAGGTTGCTTATCGCGGATGATGTCGGCGTTGGCAAAACGATTGAAGCGCTGCTGATTGTGCGCGAGATGCTTGAGCGTCGAAAGATCAAGCGTTTCGCTGTCGTATGCCTGCCGCATCTGTGCGAACAGTGGCAGGAGGAGATTCGCTCGAAGCTCGATATCGAGGCGGTCATTATTCGCTCGAACACACAGGCGCGGCTGGACCGGCAGATTCAGGGTGACGCGAGTGTCTACGACTACTACCCATATCAGATTGTCAGCATCGACTTCATCAAGTCTGACGTGCGTCGGGATGTCTTCATCGAACAGTGTCCCGAACTGGTGATTGTCGATGAGACGCACACCTGCGCGCGGCCCAGCGGGGCATCGGCAGCCCAGCAGCAGCGATACCACCTGGTCAGCAAGATCGCCGCGAAGCCCGGGAAGCACCTCGTTCTGCTGACGGCCACCCCGCACAGCGGCAAGGCTGAGGAATTTCAGTCGTTGCTTGGTCTTGTCAAGCCGAAGTTCGAGACATTGGACCTGCCATCTTCGACACAAGAGCAGCGCCGCGAACTTGCCCAGCACTTCGTCCAGCGCAAGCGAGCCGATGTGGAAAAGTGGATGGACGAGGATACGCCGTTCCCGAAGCGCGAAGCTTTCGAGTTGCCCTACGCACTTTCCAGCGACTACGCCGCGTTCTTCAACGACATCCTCGACTTTGCCCGAAAGCTGCTCGTTCACGACGGTTCTTCTCAGAGGCAAAAGCGTGTGCATTATTGGACCGCGTTGGCGCTGCTGCGCGGTGTAATGTCGAGTCCGGATGCCGGTGTGAAGATGCTCAATACACGGTTGGACAAGTTGATGCTGGTTGGCAAGGATGGCGATAGCGCAATCGAGGACGATGTGGACATTGACACTGAGAACCCTGTGGGCGACCTCGATTATGGATTCGAAGGCGACAACGCGCCGACGCAGGTCGTCGAGCATGGAGACTGGACAGATCACCAGCGGCGGCAATTACGCCAATTTGCCGAGCGGCTCGGTTCTCTCGGCAACATAAAGGACGACCAGAAGCTCTATGCGGCTGCAATCGTGCTTGAAGACTGGATTGAGAATGGTTTCAAGCCGGTCGTTTTCTGTCGATACATCGAGACAGCGAACTACATCGGCAAGCACCTTGAGCCAGCCCTCCGCAAGAGATTTCCCAAGATCGATGTGTGCGTCATCACCAGTGAAGACCCAGATGACATTCGCAAGCAGCGCATCGCTGATATGGCGGGTGACAAACCGCGAGTGCTCATCGCAACCGACTGCCTTAGCGAGGGCATCAACCTGCAGGAGCTGTTCACTGCTGTGCTGCACTATGACTTGCCGTGGAATCCAAATCGTCTGGAACAGCGTGAAGGCCGCGTCGACCGCTTTGGCCAGAAAGCGCCTGAGGTGAAGGCATGTCTGCTCTACGGTGAGGACAACCCCATCGATGGCATCGTGCTTGATGTGCTGCTGCGCAAAGTGCGTGAGATCAAGAAGGCGACGGGAATCAATGTGCCATTTCCCGAAGACTCTCAGAGCATCATCGATACCATAACACAGGCGCTACTCCTCAATCCCGACCGGCGGATTGAGAGAAAGCGTAACGCCCAGCAGCAAGTTCTCTTTGATTTCAGTGATTTCAGTGAGGCTGCCACAGCCAAAGCGAACGTGACACGCAAGATTGACGAAGCTGCCGAACGTGAGAAGGCATCTCGAAGTATCTTCGCGCAGAATGCGATCAAGGCGCAAGATATCGAAGAAGACCTGCGCGCGGTGGATGAGGCCATCGGTGACGTGAAGTCGGTGGAAGATTTTGTTACTTCGGCGCTGCAGAACCTCTTCGGTGTTCAGGTCACGAGAGAGCGTGAAGGCCACGGGATCGTGATGGGTAACATGCCGCCTCAGCTCGTCGATCTGTTGCCGTCCGGCAGTGTCGTGAGAGTAAGCTTTGAGTCGCCTACTCCCGAGGGCTACCACTACCTCGGGCGCAATAACCGTTTTGTCGAGCAGCTCTGCCAAATCGTCATGGCGAACACCCTTGCGCGGATGGACAAGCGCGCTGCACGGGCGGCTGTCATCCGCACCCGCCAGGTGACCAAGAAGACCACTCTACTGCTCTTTCGCTGTCGGAACGTGATCGAGCAGGGCAAAGGCGGTCATCAGATAGTCGCCGAGGAGATGCTACTCTGGGGATGGCGCGGGACGCCGCAGGACAAGGAGTTCATTGAACACACCGAGGCGAAGGACTTGCTGGCCTCCGCAAGGGCCTCTAGCGATCTCTCGCCTCAGGCTCGCGTCAGTTTTCTTGAAAACGAGATGGGCCTGCTCGGGTCGCTTGAAACAGAGTTCGACCTCATCGCCGAACAGCAATCCAAGCGGTTGGTAGAGGCGCACGAACGCTTCAGCTCGCTGATGGACAAAGAGCGATTCCAGGTCGTCTACCCTGTGCTGCCGATGGATTTCCTTGGCATCTACATTCTTCTTCCCGAGGTGGCGTCGTGAACTACCCTAGCATCCGCATAGAAGGCGCTATTCTCTCCCCGGATATTCTCGAACGGATCGAGGATGCGCCCGGCCAGCGACCGGTCGATTTCAACTTGGATTCCACCGCCAAGGTGAAGGACGAGATCGCCAGAGCGTGGGCCGATGCTCAGGACTACTGGCGCATTTTCCAACGCAAGCTGGAAGCTCTAAGGCTAGACTCACCCGCGACCACGGAGACCCGGCAACAGTGGATCGTGCCATTGCTCGGCTTGCTTGGCTATCAGCTCGAGCATCAGGCGCGCGGGGCGGAGATCAATGGCAAGCTCTACAGCATATCGCATCGGGCCACAAACCGCGCTCAGGCTCCGGTGCAGATCGTCGGCTATCGTGAGCCTGCGGGCCTTGACCGGAAACCGGAGCGTTCCAACGTAAGAATGTCTGCACACGCCGTGGTCCAGGAGTTCCTGAACCTCAATGACCAGCTCTATGGAATCGTCACAAACGGCCGCATCCTGCGATTGCTGCGCGACAGTTCTCGCCTGATCAAGCTGAGCTATCTGGAGTTCGATCTTGATCGGATCTTCACCGACGGTCTGTTCGCTGATTTCGCTATTCTCTATCGACTATTGCATGCCACACGCCTGCCGGTCACGAGCGACGCTGCCACCGAGAGCCTGATCGAGCGCTATCACCAGGACTCTCTCGATTCGGGCGCGCGTATCCGCGATGGCCTGAGCCGTGCTGTCGAGCGGGCTATTCTGGATTTCGGCGATGGCTTCCTTTCCCACCCGGCGAATGACGCGCTGCGGGTCGCAGTAGCCAACGGCGAACTAACGCCTGAAGGCTTTTACAAGAACCTGCTTCGGCTAATCTACCGCCTGCTGTTCCTGATGGTGATCGAGGAGCGCGACTTGATATTCCCGCAAGAGACCGCTAACGCCCAGCGCGAGATATATCGCCGCTACTACAGCGTGCAGCGGCTGCGCCTGCTTTCGGAGAAACGATACCTCGCCGATCACCGCCGCCATGACCTCTGGCTTGCGCTCGCGGCCACTTTTCGTTTGTTCGAGGCATACGGCCCTGGAGAGAAGCTCGGCGTTGCACCGCTGGCTGGCGACCTATTCGGCCACAATGCCATAGGCCAGTTGGCCGAATGCACGCTGGGGAATGACGTTCTTCTCGGGTGTCTGAAGTCGCTCAGCTTGTATGAGCATCCCGACAATCGCCAGCTCATCCGCGTCAACTATGGCGCGCTGAACGTCGAGGAGTTCGGCTCGGTCTACGAGGGTCTGCTCGAATACGAGCCGGTCTTCACAACCGACGGCGGCCACGTCGAGTTCGGTTTCAGGCAAGGTGAGGAGCGCGCGGCGACAGGCTCCCACTATACGCCGGACGAACTCGTACAGCCGCTGATCAAGCATTCTCTCGATTACCTGATCGCCGACAGATTGAAAGAACCTGATCCCGAGAAGGCGCTCCTCGGCCTGCGCGTGGCGGACATTGCGTGCGGCTCCGGTCATATTCTGCTCGCTGCTGCCCGCCGTATCGCTACGGAGCTTGCCGTTGTCCGAACGGGGGAGGAGCAGCCCTCGCCATCGGCCTATAGAGCGGCTCTGCGCGATGTCATCCGCGAATGCATCTACGGCGTCGATCTCAATCCGCTCGCAGTCGAATTGTGCAAAGTCGCCCTTTGGTTAGAGGCCCATAATCCGGGACAGCCGCTCAACTTCCTTGATCACCATATCAAGTGCGGCAATTCCATCGTAGGCTTCACTAAGCGCGAGGATCTGGACAAGGGCGTGCCCGACGAGGCATTCGTTACTATGCCTGGCGACGACAAAGAAGTCGGCGCAGCCCTGCGCAAGCGCAACAAGGAAGAGCGCAAACAGAAATCCCAGTTGGTGCTGGAGCTTTCTCCCGCAATCCGTGAGCACCTCGACGCGATTCTGTCTCAGTGGCATACGCTTTCCGCACTGCCGGAGCGTACACCTGCTGAGATAGAGGAGAAGAAGACCCGCTTTGTCACGTTCGCGCAAAGCCAGGATGCGTGGCTATTGAACCAGATTGCTGCGATCCCCATTGCCCAGTTCTATATTCCTAAGACCCCGGAACACAACCACGAGATCATAACTAACGCCCAGTTCCGTAGATATTGGAAAGATGCACTGACGCCGACGGGGCAAGCGACCGCGACAGCGTGGGCAACGGCCGAAGAGAAGCGCTTCTTCCACTGGTTCCTTGAGTTTCCGGAGATCATGGCTCGAGGCGGCTTTGACTGCATTCTGGGGAATCCGCCATACCTAGGGTGTAAGCGTCTGAGCGGAACTCTCGGATACCCGATATGCCGCTACGTGCAATGGGAATATGCACCAGCGGGATTGAGCGATTTGGTAGTCTACTTTGTGCGCCGGATTTTCAGGTTATTGAAGCCCGGCGGCTTCACTGCGTTTATCACAACTAATTCGATCAAGGATGGCGACATCCGCCGGGACGGTCTCGAACAGGTGCTGGCGCAAGGCGGCGAGATCAATATGGCTGTGCGCGGCATAAAGTGGCCCGGACAGGCAAACCTTGTCGTGTCGCTCGTCTCGCTGCACAATGGCAGATGGGCTGGGAAGCACGTCCTGGATGGGAAGGAAGTGCCAGTCATCAGCGCCTACTTTGAGGGCAGCAGGGACGACGGCGAACCCGTCGCCTTGGCCGCAAATGCAGCGAAGCTGTTCGTGGGATCGATCTTCTTGGGCGAAGGCTTCCTGCTGACACCTGAGGAAGCCGCGAAGCTTAAGCAACGAGACCCGAGAAACACCGATGTGATCTTTCCGGTGATCAATGGTCAGCAGGTAAACACCGAACCCGATCAGGCCCCACAGAGATCGATTATCGATTTCCACGACTGGAGCATGGAGCGCGCTGCAACATATCCCGAACCATTCGACATTGTGGAGCGTCTTGTCAAACCGCAGCGGCAAAAGATAAACCGTGCGGTGCGGCGTGAACGATGGTGGCAGCACGCAGAGAGAGCAACTGGGCTTTACGACGGGATCCTTGGCCTGTCACACTGCTTCGTGACATCACGAGTCACGAAACACATCGCCTTAGTGGCCATGCCGACCAACCGCGTCTTTCTTAACACCCTCTATGTCTTTACCACTGACCGTTGGGACTTGTACGCCGCCGTGCAGTCGGCGCTGCATGAAGTCTGGGCACGCAAGTACAGTATGCGGCTTGCCGAAACACTGCAGTACTCTCCGTCCGATTGCTTCGTTACATTCCCCTTCCCCGACGGCCTATGGCAGAAGGCAGATCCTACTCTTGCAAACATGGGCGCGCACTACCACGAGCACCGCAAGTCTCTGATGCTCTCGCTATGGCTCGGACTCACCGATATCTACAACCTTTTCCATGCCCGCGACCTTTCACCCGCGAAGGTAGCCAAAGTGAGCAAGAAGTCCGAGGACGAAGCCGAGCGCGGCTACGAAGGGCTGATCGAACTGCGCCGCCTGCATGTGGAACTCGACATCGCGATCCGCGACGCCTACGGCTGGCAAAACCTCGACCTCGGCCACAACTTCCACGAGGTAGAAACGCTGCCCGAAAACGACCGCGTCCGCTACACCATCAGCCCCACCGCGCGCAAGGAAGTGCTCAAGCGCCTCCTCGCCCTAAACCACACCCGCGCAGCGGAAGAAGCGGCATCAATGCCTATCAAGCCAAAGCGCGGCAAGAAGAAGACCAGTGACAACGAAACCGACACCGCCGATCTGTTCTCCGAGGAGTCCTGACGATGGCTAACAACGAAGTTTCTACCAATGGTGACTCATTGAATGGCCAAACCGAGATTAAAGTGAAACTGCTATCGGATGTTCCGGCCAAGGTGGACAAGTTCGGCCCACACCAGCGCCTGGCTACAGCCATTGCACACCTGGTAACGACCGAGGACGGCGGCAAGTGCATTGGTCTTGAGGGCGGATGGGGCTCAGGCAAGTCCACCGTAATACAGCTACTTCGCCGCGAGCTGGATCCTGAGGATGGCATTGATGACAGTTCCTCAAGTTCGTTGGTGGTCATCTTCGACGCCTGGGCTCACCAGGGAGATCCACTCAGGCGGACATTCTTGGAGAAGCTGATTGACCGAGTCGTGGCCAAATGGCTCAAAGAGAGTGAAAGTGATTGGGTTGGAAAGAAACAAGAGCTTGGCAAACAGAAAACCGAGGCCAACACTCACACGGAACCGAACCTTGGTCTGTGGAGCAAGATACTGATCGTTGCAGTTTTTCTGGTCCCGCTCGGGTTGGCGCTTCTGTCGTCGGCACTGAAAACTGAGGTCGTGCCTTGGTGGCGGGGAGCAGGCATTGCGTGGAAGACCACCACTGATTACGTGCTGGGAACTCTGTTCACTGCCGCACCACTGGTCGTTCTATCTGTGCCCTGGTTCGTCAAGTGGTGTTGCGGCAAGAAACCCAAGTGGAGGAATAGGCTATCCAAAGCCGGGCTCGGGTTCTTCTTGGAGGATAGCAGTTGTCTTTGGGCATTGTTCGGCAGCAAGATAGTGACGGATGTCCATAACGAAACCATCCAAACGCCGGAGCCAACGTCCATCGAGTTCGAAAAGACGTTCGGCGACCTTATGTCCGAGGCCCTGTGCAGCAGCCCGATAGAGCCCTCTTCGGACGAGAAATTGCCAGCAACAGACCATGAAGAGCGACGAGTGCTGCTCGTTCTGGACAACCTTGACCGCGTGCAACCTGAAGATGCACTGACCGTATGGTCGACGATGCAGACGTTCCTGCAGGCCAGCGAACACGAACGTCCGCCGTGGTTCGACAGGGTTTGGGTTCTTGTGCCGTATGATCCTGATGGCATAGAGTGCCTCTGGGATGCTCAAGATAACAAGAGCGAAAGAGTCGACGTCGATGCGGATGCGGAAACAGACGCTGAAGATGATGAAGCGGTTGTTCACGACGTTCAGCCGACCACAGTCACATCTTCGTTCCTAGACAAGAGCTTTCAGGTTCGGTTTGAGGTTCCTCCGCCGATGATCTCCGGATGGCGAGGCTATCTGCTGGATCGTTTGAGAGACGCTCTCTCTGGCTGTACTGATTCCGATCTTCATATGGTGGTTAACGTCTACGCAATGTCGCGGCGGGCCGATGCCCCGCCACCAACTCCAAGACAACTCAAGCTTTTCATAAATCAAATGGGAGTTGTCTTGCGTCAGTGGGGCAGCCAGTTCCCATTGGCGCAGGTGGCCTATTATGTGATGCTGCGGCACTGTGGTCGCTGCATGAGACTCACGGACTTGGTGGCGAGACTTCAATCGGGAGATATTCCTGAACCAAGATTTCGTCGATTGCTGGGCGAGGATTCCCAAGAGAACCTTGCAGCTATGGTGTTCAACGTAGAACCGAAGCAAGCGATAGAGCTTCTCTTGAAGGACAAGCTGGTGGATGCACTTGAGGCAGCGGACGGAGAGGCGTTGGCGCAGCTTGCATCGGTCCACACCGGATTCTGGGATGTGCTGGCTTCCATCGAGCTTTGCGAATGGATCAGGGGCGATGCTGTCAAACTAGCGAATGCCGCACATTGTCTCTATCACAGTGGGTTGGTACAAACGGAACGGACAAGCCAGATAGGTTTGGTAGTAAAGGAGCTCAGTGATGCCGTCGAGACGGTCTCCAGCCTAACACCTCTAGACGATGGAACTGCTGAAGGGGTTGCCTGCCTGATTCGCATGATGCCGGACTCGAAACTGGCCGCAAAGCTTCTTTCTCTCATGTCCAAGTCTGTCCCAGCAAATCAAGAGGTCGGCGCGTTTGATAGTCATCCCGATATCGCACGCACGTGGGTAACGTCACTGCTCGAAATACTGCGAACCATAGACTCTATGGGCGTAAAGGATGCCTGGAATGAAGGCGTAGCAGTTCCTGGCGAATCAAGGTCCTTCATCAACGCATGTACTGCATTGGTTACTCTTGACCCTGACGACCACTATTGGCCACTGCTACGTACCGATTCGCCCGTCGCGGACATTGTTACCACAATGGCGCAACCGCCTGAGGGAGCCACCACGACGGATACTGCTTCCAATCTTGCCACGGTCAAGGTTATGAAGGCGTGCTCTATGCAGCCGTCCTGGGATTCCGTCGCCAAGATCGCGATGGACACTATCGTCGGTGCACAGAGCATTACTCCCGACGAGATCGAAGACGCATTCGACACGCTCTGGGAGATGAAGGGCATATCAGATACAGGCGAGACCGCGCTCAAGCAGTTGGCCAACCAAGGGTACGCGCTGCATCATCTGCATTCTGTAGGGCCCAATGCGGAGGCGGATCTCAAGGCTAGCCTGGCGCTTGCGTATCTGCTTTATAGCGATGACAGAGTTACGAGGCCCCCGACACCTCCAGGAGCAGCGGCGGGTTTCGATGAGCTGAACACGCTTATCAAACAGCCGGAGGATTCCTTCGCAGATGCAATCAGCACGCGAATCTCTCGAACATCCAGTCTGCGAACGCTCTTTGGTGTGGCTCGCAACGACAACACGGTTCTTCCGCTGGCTGCAAAGTGTGTTGACGTGATCGCGCAGACAGATCCGGATATGGCCCACGTATCTCCTGCCTTTGTCATGTCCGAATGGGACCTACTACAGTCCGCAATGAACCAGGCTGATCTGAGCTCTCTTCTGAAGCTGCTGGTTGACCGGCCCGGCTTCCTCGACGGTATTATGGAGTCGACGTTTGGCACTCAACTGGCCAGTCTGTATACGATGATCGTGCGCATCCTCAAGAAAGCTCCGAGCTTCGATGCCTGGTGCCTCAAGGGACTACAGTCGCTCGACGAGAACCAATGGTATGCGGAGATCAGCGGCGAGGGCGCTTGCTTGGATCTTGTCATTGCTTTGACTGCAAAAGACCCGACGCCAGGACTAGACGTCGCGTATGGTTCTGCAATGGCACGGCACGCGAGAAGCATTATGTCCGATGGGGTAAGCGTGCAGAGACTATCCAGATCGTGGCCCGTTCTGATTGGGTATACGCGAGATGAATCTCGAAAGTCTCTCGCTGTCAACATCCGCAATGCAGCCATGGATGTTGATGGCCAGCTCTCAGACCAGTTTCTCGACATATACGGTGATGAGCTTATAGGTTCCAGAGTGCTGGGCGAGAATGGCGATGTTCTGGATAGGCTCATTACTCCCGTAGCTTTCACAAAGCCAAGAGTCCGGCGCATCAACTGGCTCACTAAGCTGTTCGAAGAGAACACGGGCATTCTTGCAGCGTATGATACTCAACAAGCGGCCGACTTCCGCACGACGGTTCGATTGCAGGCCAAGAGTGCTACGCGCAAGGCTCTGAGAAAGCACTATCAGGAGCTGTACGATGCACTGGATGGAAAGAAGCCATGAAGTGATGGCTAATTGGAGGAACCGATAGAGCCTATGCAAAGCAAATTCGACATCTATGACATCCTTGGCATACTGATTCCGGGCACATTGCTTGTCTGTCTCATTTCTCAACTCTTTCCAGCAGTTGTGAGCCACTGCGGTGCTGTCAAATACCCAGATGGATTTGCAGTCATAGCGCTGCTGGCGCTTTCGATCTTCGTGGGTCACGTAATTCAAGCCGTTGCTAGCATTCTTGAGCCCTTACTTCACATTTCGTGGGGCGGGCGACCGTCAGACCGCGCCTTGTCAAAGGGGCTGGGAGACAGATACCTACCCGGAAATACGGCATCCCGCATTAGAGAGAGGCTGGAGTCAGTGCTAGGTAAGTCTGCGGGTACTCGCTCACTCTACCTGTACGCAGTCCAGCGAGCTGAAGGTGTCGGGCGCGTTGGCAAGTTTAACAGTCTCTATGCCTACCATCGAGCGGTGCTGACGGCGCTCATTCTCAGCCTAGTGATGTTGTCCACAGCATATTGCTGGGGATGTGCTGCTGACTGGCCGAGATTGGCAAAAGGTTTGGTATTCGTGGGGGTGTTGCTGATCATTGTGATTCTTTGGTACCGGTCAAAGCAGCGCGCATTCTACTATGTGCGCGAGGTACTGCTGACTGTCGAGCACATCCTTGAAGGTAAGCAATCTGCGCAGTCTTATACCGATGCGAGTGAAACGGGTTCCATTAATACTCAAAGTGAGGAGAACGATGACTAGTACGAACACTGCAAGAGATATTCTCTGGCCCGCCGATGGTAGCGGCATCTTGGCGCGTGTGGTTTTTCTGTATGTGGGTCAAGGCTCCAGTATCATAGTGCTTGCTGCTAATGGTGATAGCTACAAGACGATTCTGGCTGATATCAACTTAGACGAAAAGACCGGTGGAATCGACGTTCCCAACCTCATTAAGGATATGGTGGGCGACGATGGACTTGATGTGTTTGTCAACACGCACCCCCATGACGATCACCTACGGGGTATCAAGGAGCTGGCCCAGAGTGTGAACGTCGGGGCTGTATGGCACTCGGGACACAATCCGGGCAAGAAAGGTGGCGACACGTACGATGACTTCAAAGCAGTCATAGAGCAGGTGAAAGAGAACGGCGGCAGCGAAGTTACCATGAAGGGCAGCCGCGACGAGCAGCAGATCGGTGATCTGCATTATTATGTGCTCGCACCTGCAGAATATGTTGTGGACGAAATAGAAGGCGAAGATGCAGACGCACGTTATGCGCGAGTTCACGAACAGTGCGCGGTGCTTAGACTTGGCATAGATCCAACGTGGGTTATGATCACGGGTGACGCTGACCGGGACGCTTTCGAGAAGCACATCGCGGATTACCACAAGGAAAGGTTGCCCGCCGTGGTCCTGGATGCACCCCACCATGGATCACGCTCGTTCTTCCGTTACTCTGACGAAGACGAACCTTACACTGCAGCTCTGGATGCCATATCCCCTGACTACGTCATAATGTCTGCCCCGACTTCTGATAAGAGTCCGCACGGACATCCAGATAAGGAGGCAGTCGACCGGTATGCCAGCTCAGTTGGTGCTGATAGTGTTCTGCACACTGGCGAGAAGAAATACTCATTTATCTGTGACATATATTCCGATGGCACCTTTGGAGGCGTCGACCACGATAACGGAAGACTCGCTGAGAGTTATCCTCTGGGTGGGGACGATGATGGTGACGGGGGAAGTGAAGGCGCTACGAGCTCCTCGCTAGCAGCGGCATCTAGCAGACCAAGAAGTGTGATCGACCGAAGAGGGATGGGCACTCGCTAAAGATGGGATTCTCGTGGATCACTCTTCACCCGAACTGGTATATGCAGGAGCGGATGCTCCTGGAAAAGCACTATCCTGGGCTCAGGATAGATGAGAGCGCATTAAGGTCTGGAGTATTAGCGGTATACGGCGAGCTTGTAGTCAGACCACGAGGTGGAGCAAAGAGACACCCAGTCTGCATTGTGTATCCTGAGGGGACGCCTTTCGACTACCCACTGGTGACGCCGCTGAAGGAGTTGCCTCGATGGGACGATAGAGGTGGAATTCTGAGCCGTCCTGAGCCTCAGTTCTTCGATGTCAGACATCAGATGCCAGAAGGTATGTTGTGTCTATTCCAACGCGAGACGCGATCAGTAAGTGGTGGCGACGTACTCACGATTCTCGATGTCCTTCGGCGTACCGAGCAATGGTTCAAAGGCCACTACACAGGACACTGGCCGCCTGATACAGCACAGAGCGAACTGGAGTCTCATTTTCTGCCATTAACCGATATCTTGATGGAAGACGCCTTTTTCGCGCCAGACCTTCAAGGCTTTGGGAGAATGTTTTTCGCCTTGGATCCCAGGCGGCAATGGGAGATTGACCATCAGCCAACTGATCTGCAGCGGTATGAGCTTGCGCCGATGATTCTGACTTGCCTTACTCAAGAACAGGGCATCATTCGGTCGGTGGACGCTCGCGAACAGCTTCAGCGGCTCTACTGGTGGATCGGAGATGAAAAGTGGGATGCCACGAAATTGGCGGCATCTCCCAATATGGCTCATGCAGAAGGCTCTTATCTGCGGCATGGATATTGGTGGTCGCTTCCTAACGAACCACAACCATTTCACGATGGGAAAGGGCTACTGGCTCTCTTGGATTCCCTAGACCCCAAAGGGGGCGGTTGGGACGTGATCAGTAGTCAGCTAGGCACAGACTTGTCGCTGCGGACTGTGCATATCATTGGGCTGAAATACCCTTCGCGCGACGGCGATAGCGAGTGGCTGGTTCTGGCTCTACTGGAGTCAGCCCCCAAGACTCGCGGCGATGCGCTGATCATTCGGTCTGATGCAGAACGGCGTACCAGCTTCGAACACGCCCGTGTTGTTGCCATGAGAGTACACAGGCTACAGCCAGCCGCACTTCGACTGAGAAACACCGGAGTGGTCGACGATTCGATAGCAGCCAAGTCGGTCCTGCTAATAGGTCTTGGTGCCCTAGGTTCTTCCGTAGGTGAGCTTCTGGCAAAGGCTGGCGTCGGGAAATTCCGCCTTTGCGACTGCGATTCATTGATGACCAGCAACGTGACGAGACACGTCGGCGGCATAACCGATTTCGGCAAACTCAAGATCAAGGTAGTCCTCGCTCGGATGCTGGAGATAAACCCTTATTTGAATTTTGGCAATGAGGACCTAGTCTCTAGTTCTGTGACGTCATCTCTCGCCAGGTTGGCCGGACTCATCGGATCAGTTGACCTCACTGTATGTACAACCGCCGATGAGGGCTTGGAGTCTATCGTGAACCAGATCGCAGTGATTGCTCAAAAGCCCGTACTATATGGCCGCTCAATGCGCAAGGCTGATGTTGGTCGAGTGTTTCTCGTTCGTCCAAGGGTCGATGCCTGCAAATGCTGCATAGCAGACTACCGCGTTGATCGACAAGAAGGCAGATGGACTCCAGTTGATTGGATTGACGTCAGCGAGTCCGACGAGGATGTCTTGCTGCATGAGTGTGGTAGGCCAGTCATAGCAAGTAGCGCCGTCGATCTTTCATTTACAGCAGGCCTAGTTGCTAGAGTCGCCCTCGACGTTCTTGAAGGCAAAGAGTATGAGCACAATCATTGGCTTTGGTCGAAACTGCCTGCGCCAGATATCGATCCACGCTTGGCGACAGGTATGTGCACGTTCAGCGGAACAATCCCCCGCAGGCCGGGCTGTATCGCGTGTCAAGAGCCCGCATTTGAGGAGCTTATACTGTCCGATGAGGCCATGGCTACCATTATCAGTGAGACCGAGTCATCACCAATGTGCGAGACTGGAGGAGTGCTTATCGGTTTCGTTGATGAGAACAACAGGGCCGTCGCTCTTCGAGCAACAGCACCTGGTCCTAATGCTGTGCGCACTCCGACCATTTTCGAGCGAGACGTCGTCTTCACTCAATCCGAGGTAGATAGGGGGGCTTTGGAACTCGGTGAACGAGGCATGTACATCGGGGAGTGGCACTCGCACATGAACTATAGTCTTGAGCCCAGCCACCTAGACGTCGCGTCCCTTTCAGGGATATCCAGTGCTCCCAACTATCTTACCAAGTGCCCCGCAATGCTGATCAGCGGATTGGATCCCAACGGCACTCTGGTTAGCAGGTTTGGTGCTTGGGCTTTCCCAGTGGGGGGACGATTCTACAGCATCAATTACAGCACGACCTCCAATGCGGATGCACTATCGATCAAGCCCAAAACTGATACTAGCCGACGGAAATGTGAATCTCAATGACCGTTGCTCACAGTGCCTGCAAGCAACGGTCTGCCTGAGTGAGAGAATCCGTGACATGACATCACGGACAGGCTGCAGGAGTTGATATCGCTAGCCAGCGGATCAGTTGGCGGAGTGAACGGAATAGTCGACATCGTAGCTGGGGATTTCGGATCCCCAGCTCTCGTTACCAGCAGTTGAGATCAATGCCTAATGTGAGTGGTGACTGGAACAGCCTGAGAGGATAACTGCTGTCACTTTTTGCGGGGTGTGAGAACCGCCGTGCTTCACGTGATCTGCGGGTATGTGGTACAATGTAGATGTCGGACGAGGTTGCCTCTGAGATTCTTTTGGACTCAAGAGAAAACCGCCGTCACTTTTTGCGGAGGGCTCATCTCCTCCACCACATTCCAGGACCCGGTTCACCATCGGGTCATATCGGTCACAGTTCGGAGAACCGCGCCTCAAACTCCAATTTCCTCCTCAGCATTTCCGCCGAATATCCTCCAGAATGCACAGTGCATTGTTAGAGAATGAGACCATCGGGGTCTTGAACTTGGAGTCCTTGCGGTCTCGGCACATGGTTATGGAACCCTCACCGTCAAGGAATCCGGCAATGTAGTCGAGAATCATATTTGCATCCTTGCTCATCCGGCGTCCTAGACAAGACTAGGCAACAATCCCGGAAATGCCTGCTTTCCATGGTGGATTTGCTGAACATGTGCGGCTCGCAAGTTAATTGAGATATGGAAGACCACGCTCATATCTAACGATGTGAGCGTGGTTTTGCTTTGTATGCCCACTAGGTCTGTGAGACAACCAAGAAGGAAAACTGTCTAACTCGTCGTATGCATAACCGAAATAATGATTCCCAGCCTGTGGAAACGGAGACAGAACCAATGCATCAGAAGAGGAACGTAATCCTTGGGTTGCAAAAAGTTGACTGGAGTGATACGGCAAGACAGAATGAATTTGTCAGCAGCGTTGTTTCGGCGCTTAACGGCGTCGGCGAAAACGTTGACTATGATTACGTCTGCGCGGTCTCGGGAAGCGCGTTCCGCACTTCATTTTCAGCGGACGGATGGAATCATGGCAACTATCACGTCATCAACACGCCAATTACCATCGAGCACACGTTCAGGATGCTGGGATACAAGGTATCGCGTCGCATTCAGGGCGACTATGAAACCGATAGCACGCTCATTATGGAGAGCATAGACAGGGGTTTTCCCGTCATCACGCTTGAAGGCGTGGTCAGCCATGCTGACGCTTGTGTGATCTCCGGATACGACGACTATGGTCGCGTGTTGCTCGGGTACAACCCGTTTATGTATATCAAGGATGAACAACCAGAAGCGCCGGACGATACGGGGTATTTCAGAAAGACAGACTGGCACTACGGGGGAGAAATACTCATCATCGAGGACAAGGGTGAGAAGCTGGACAAGACCGCCGTGTTCGCGGAGACCCTGAGTCTGGTCGCGCGCCTTGTTCGGGAAGAGAGTCTGGTTCCGGGTCAGCATAACGGTATTGCCGCACATAAGGCGTTTGCCGAAGCGCTGTTGACCCATAAGTGGGATGACAACTCATGGGTGTATCTCAACGTGATGTGCAACTACAAGCAGTACCTAGACCGGCAGTACGCTGTGAAATTCTTCCGCGATAACGACAGGGGCGATCTGGCTGATATCTACGAGAAGATAGCGAGCCTCTGCGCGAAGCTGGGCCAGATCATCCCGCAAGATTTCTCGGCTGAAGATATGTTCGGCGACAAGGACAAGCTAAGGCCGTACTGCGATGTGCTACTGCAGATATGCGATTTGGAGGAACAAACAGTGCAACTGATCGCACAGGAAGACATGAGCAAAGACGCAGAGTCACGTAAGCCTCGGATATTGGATTACGGCCCCGTCAGGCTAATCGGCGTGAGCAGGATATGCAAGAGTTCGGCAGACTGCCACAATGTGTGGACGGATGAGAACGGCTTCAAGGCGCGTTTGGGAGATCTGGAGACGCAAGCGGGTCAGATACCGTACTACGCGCTCTGCCGCTGTGCATCGGGTGCGGAGCATGGGGCGTTCGAGTACATCGTCGCTATGCCCGTGGCTGATGACACTCTAGCGCCGGAGGGCACAATTGAGTGCGTTATCCCGGCTGGAACCTATGCCGAATTTTCAGTCGCCGGTATGAGCGATATCGGGCAGGTGTGGGGATACACCGGCGAGTGGCTGGCTGCTCATCCCGAGTGGCAGGGCTACTGCGACGGCTACTCCGAGAAATGCGGCTGTGTGGAACATCCCTCATTCGAATTCTATCCACCCGGCTTCGACGGAGGTGGGTTGTTCATCTACATCCCTCTCCGGTCTTCGTAAACAAGTGACGGCGAGTTCTTGGCTTCGGTGTTTCGGTGACTCATTCAGTGAGCGAAGCGCGCATAACGACATGCCGCCGTATGCCGAAATAAATGCAGGAAACTGTTAAAAATACCTGCTGTTCTGTCGTTGAAATTGTGTTATAATATCCAAGAAGGCTGCACGGCTGAGAGCAAATAGAGTCTGCAAGCCATCGTGTGGGTCGGGCCGCATGATTCATGAATCATGATCAGAAGGTCGCAAATTATGTGGGATATGCATGATCTGCGCTAGGTTTGGGCGCTGGACAAGAGGGTGACTATGGTTACGCGCGTCGGCTCGTCTGCCGCGACATCAATACTGCCGGATAACCTCAGGACTCTCTTCTGGGACTGCGATTTCGCTTCTCTTGACATGCGCCAGTACCGGACTTTATAATCCGACGCATACTGGACCGCGGCAACTGGGATGCAATTACGTGGTTGCGTAACTCAGTCGGAGACTTGGCGATCAAGGAGTGGTTTATCACCAAACACGGCAGGGGTCTGGATGCTCACAAGATCAGGTTTTGGGAAGTTATCCTGGAGCTGCCGAAAGCCGACGTAGACGAGTGGGTGCGCCGGGAACGAACCTCCATCTGGCACGGAAGGCATGCGTGAGCACGTTGTGCTCTGACATGGACGATCCTCACATATTTCGACGATGCCGAGGAGGAGCCGATGCCCATGATGCTGAATAAGGTTTCTTGGGATACTGTGAAACAGCAATTCAGGGAATGGGCAATATCTCTGGCAGGTTAGCGAAATGATCTGCGAAGGACTAGCGATTTGACCAAAGATACGCATCTCAACCATACAGAGACAGCAAGCGTACCTATCTTCGGCATGGATGCCGTTGTATTAGCCTTTACGCAGTGGAGCAGCGGGCGCACACAAAGCGCAGATCACCCCGACGTCGAGTCTATTGTTCCCATACCACCCAAGCCCAGTGCGCTGAGGGTGGCGGTACTGCGGGCGGCTCACCAGTTGTTGGATACGCCGTTAGTCTTCGAGGACCCACTCGCAATCGTCATTTTGGGCGCAGACTGGGAATCATTCCTCCGCAGTGACCCAACACGACTCGATCTTCCCCGCCTCAAAGGATTTCGCGCGTCAATGGTATTGCGCAGCAGACTTACAGAGGACGAGTGGACTCGGGCGCGACAACGAGGCGTCGATCAATATGTGATTCTTGGCGCTGGGTTGGATACATTTGCCTACCGGAACCAGGATCACGTACTCTGCAGGGTCTTTGAGGTTGACCTCCCGGATATGGTGTGCTGGAAACGTGAATGTCTTCGCTTTGCCGGCATAGATGAGCCGGATGCGTTGACCTTCGTACCGGTGGACTTCGAAAATGCTTCGGTCGCTGAGGCGCTGATGCAGGCGGGGTTTGACCAGGACACCCCTGCGTTTTTCTCGTGGCTGGGTGTGACGTTCTATCTCGACGAAGATGCCATCATGCACACATTGCGTTTCGTCGGCTCGCTGGCGCCGGGAAGCGAGGTTGTTTTCGATTATGCTGTGCATCCCGACTTCCTCTCGCCTGAAGAACAGCAAGCCATGGAGCGCCTTGACAAGAAGATGGCTGCAGGTGAGGAGCCGTGGAAGACGCATCTCGCCCCCGCTTTGCTTCACGAGATTCTGCACACACTGGGATTCACTGATGTAGAGGAATTTGGCCCGGAGCAGATAAATGCCCGTTACCTATCCGGGCGCACAGATGGTTTTCGCAAGGGCGGCCTGACTAGATTGATCCGCGCACGAGTGTGATCTCCTCTCACACATGACCGCAACCCCAAGCCTCCAGTACGGAGCTGTCGCCGTGCAGTGAGGAACTGTCCGGCCGTCACGTCATCGCACAACTTCGCATCCTCTATCGTTCACAGACCGCGCTATCTCGCTCCTGGTATGCCATGCGGATGGAGGAAGAACTCCGCCCCAGGGAGAACTCGGTCTCTATTGCCGGCCAAAACGACTGATCAGAAGGACCACCAAAATGCAGAACTGGACATTTCTTCACGCAACCGACGTTCACATTGGTTCGCCCAGATCATTCCGATTCATGCCCGCATGGAACGAAAACTGGCAGCAGGCAAAGAAACAGATGCTGGATATCCCGGCCGATCTGATACTAATCGGTGGGGACGTAGCGCGCGACGGCAATATCCATCACGAGGAAATGCTGGCCGCCAGGTCGGAGTTCGAGAGCCTGCCGTTTCCGTACTACATTGCCCCAGGGAACATGGACGCGGGAAACAAGCACACGGATGTTGACGGACTTAAGCCGGATCATCAGGAGTCGGACACCGACTTGAACATGACCTCGGAGCAACTCCACAACTACCGCGATATCTTCGGCGAATGGCAGTGGAGCTTCGTCCACAAGAATGTGCGGTTCACCGGGTTCTGTGATATGCTGGCCGGTTCGGGCTTGCCGGAGGAGAAGGCGTTCTGGGAATGGATGGAGGCGCAGAAGGATCAGCCGCGCGCGCAGTTCCATGTCTGGGTGATGCACTCGCCTCTCTTCATTGATGAGCCGAACGAGCCGAACGTGGATATCACATCGGATCAGTATCTCGACTGGTATTTCAATGTTGATCAACCGCAGCGCGGCCGGATTCTGGAGATCATGAAGGCCACGGGCGCAAATGTCGTCATTAGCGGGCACGTCCACTGCCGGAAGACGCACATTTTTAACGGAATCCGGTTCGATATCGCGCCGTCTACCGCATTCTTCCAACTCCCCCACCGATGGCCTGATGGAGACACGACACTGGGGTTCCTGCGGTACGACGTCTCTGACGAAGGGATCGCCTGCACATTCGTTCCGCTGGAAAAGGTCTCGAAACTGGAGGGGTACGGACCGGGCGGTCACCCGGCGTCCAGTGCGCGGGACTACTCGATAGCCTGGGAGAAGTAGCATGGCACGGGAGAAACGGATGACTTCGAAAGAGCGGATACTGGCGGTATTCCGAAATGAGACAACGGACTATGCGCCATGCATGCCCATCTTCTGGTCGTCTCCCGATGTGGACGGCTATCGGTGGTCGAGCGATGAAGAGCGGTTGGCTGTGGCGATTGACGTGCTGGGAGTAGACGCGTTTCTGCAGTTCACAATCCCGGTTGCTCGTCAAAGAGATGTGACCGAGCGAACCTGGACCGAGGAAGTCCCCGGCGAATCCTATCCCGTACTTAACAAGCGGATCGAGACCGCGCGGGGTACACTCACGGCGGCTGTGCGCATGACTGAGGACTGGCCCCACGGGATGGACATCCCTCTGATGTCCGACTTCTCTGTCTCGCGTTTTGTGAAACCATGGATTGAAACGGAAGCCGACCTCGATTACTTCGAGCTGGTCTGGCAGCCACCCGACCTGACACTCGATCAGTTGCTTGCGGCGATCTCTTCCACCCGTGAACTGGCCGACCGTCGCCAGGTTCCGATCTGCGGGTTTGCGGGTCTGGGGCTGACGCTCTCGCTTTCGCTTTTCGGCACTGAGAATGCTGTGTACTACTCGATTGAACGTCCAGTGATGCTCGACCGGATGGCCGAGATTGACCACCAGATGACTATGCGCAGGATCGAACTATGCGTGGAGGCAGGGGTGGATTACGTATCCAGAAACGGGTTCTACGAGACTACCGATTTCTGGTCGCCCGCTCAGATCGAGAGGTTCCTGTCCAAGCGTCTCAGACGAGAGATCGAGACCGCTCACCAGGCAGGGCTGCCGATCTCATACACCGTTTGCACCGGAATCATGCCGATTCTGGAACACCTGCGAGGACTGGATTTTGACTGCCTGTTCGGGATTGAACCGGTTCTGGGCGATCAGAACATGGCAGCAATCGCTCGCGAACTGGGCGGCAAGTGCATCTGGGGCGGAGTCAGCGCGCCGTACCACATCGGTGAGGGTGATCCCGCCATCGTCCGTAAGGCAGTGCGGGATTTCTACTCGAACTTCGGCAAGACAGGAACCATTCTCGCGCCGGTCCCGTCTATCCGACCGCATTGGCCGTGGGAGAACACACTTGCGATGATTGATGAGTGGAAGGCCTTGACTCGGGCATGTTGATTGAGTCTCGTGACCAGGGAGATCCACGCACGGGAGTGATCGTCAACATATGCTGTCGGCCAGTCCCAACCGCGACTGAGACTGGCCGACCTAGTGTGTTTCGACTACTTGACGATAATGACCCCGCTCATGCCTGTCCCGAGGCTGCTGCCATTACCCTCCGAGCCATGGTAGGTGCAATGATAGTACCACTTGGCACCCGACTTGGCATTCGCGGGTACAGTCCAGGTGTACGACTCCCCCGCCGTTATGCCGTTCGGGAACTTCGTGCTGGAGTCCGGCCCGCCGGAAACAGCATTGCCCATGTCCGCCGTCACCGTGTGCGGCGCTCCTCCGGTATTCACCCACTTCACCATCGTCCCTGCCGATACCGTGAGTTTTTGTGGTTGGAACCCACCTGCCATCTTCACCTCGACAGATGCTGCGGGGGGATCATCCGGGGTATCCGCGAACTTATCTGGGAATTGCGCGATTATTCCGGCGCTCAGCCCGTCGGCCATCATCAGGACATGCATGCGCGCCGTATCAAAGGCTGCAATGTCCGCCTTCCAATCACCGTGCAGGCGGGCTGTGGCCTCGTCCAGTGTCGTGTCCAGATGCGTATTCATCATGGACTTCATCGTACTGAGCGGCCAGTTTGTAGGATTTGCCCCGCTCAGGAACATAGCAATGTCATCTCCGTTTACATACCAGCGCCGCTTTGCATCTTCTGTCTTGGTGGCGTCCCCGGCTTTCGCCGCGACCAGTATTTCGCCTGCAACGCTAATATGCTCTTTTAGCAATGATGTCAGCTTCTCACCGGCGGCATTTCCGTAGTACGGCTTGATTGCATTGCCTATATCAACCTGGTTCTGCATCAACCGATCACTGGCAGCGCTCAGATCCGGCAGACCGCCTGCAACGCTTATGATCACGATGCGTGTCCAGAGAAGGTGTTCCTCCCAAAGCTGACGCATATCCCGTTGCAGCGCGATAGCCTTGTCGCTGTGGTCAACAGGATTTGCCGGAGTCGGATCCGCCCATGCAATCTGGGCTGCAAAGCTGAGAATTATTATCAGCACAGATACGGCAACAATCGTACCCATGGCCGTGTTTCTCGTGTGTTTCGTACTCATTGCGATAACTCCTTCGGATATTTTCTGGTTGTTCGTTTTTGTAGTTTTGGCTCTACGTTAGCTCGACAACGGATAGTGATCGTCCGAAAGGCGGATCACTTTTTGACCCGCCTCGGACTCGATACGTGCAAAGAATGATTCGACATCCTGCGGCTATTGCGGATCTAGTACGCCGAATAGTCCGTTGGCCTCACCATTGGGTCCCGCAGTAAAGAAGATGCTGTCATCCATTTCCGCTCGCTCTCCAACGTGCCCGGTAGGCGTCAGCTCATCCCTCGATGCCAACCCCCACAGCCCGTGTATCTCGATTGGGTTGCCGACGGTGTCCTTCAGGGCGGTGACGAAAGCGCCGTTCCTGCGATTGAACGCGTTGATCCGGCCATCGCCGAAGTTGCCGACAAGGATCATATCTCTCCCAAGCCTCGCTCCATGGCCGGTGAGATCCGGCGCGAGGACAAGTCCCCAAGGCGAATTAAGCACGCCCCCGCTGGCAAACCTGCCAATCAGTCGGCCCGTCGTAGTGAAGGCGTCAATGTAGCCGTGGCCCGCGCCTTTTACGTCATCATGCTTGAATTCATCCTGCAGCGCGTATGTAACGAAGATCGTGTCTCCGATGGCGCGAATGCCGAAAGGCGCATATCCGGCTGGGATATTCGGATCAGCAAACGGGAATGTTGTCACCCTGGTCCAGCTCGAATTGAACACGTCTACCGTGCCGGCGTTGAAGTTCGTGGCGTAGATGAATGTGCCCATCCTGTTGCTCGCCATGGTTAGCCCTTTGTAGACTGCTCCCGATGCCGAACGATCAACTTCAAGGATCGCGTTGGTTACGTCTACAAACGGATTCCATCCGGAGATAGTGCCGTCCTCGGATGCTACAATCATGTAGCTCCGACCGGTTCTAGCCTCTTCGCTGACAGCGAATCCACGACCGCTGTTGGCGATCAGTCCGGTCGGGGAGGCCACAAAACCTTCCGTACTTCCCCCGGGCGGTGGAACAGTGAATGTCACGGCAAGCGGTGTGCCTGCCAGATCGTATGTAGTCACAAGCCCGCTGTGGTTATCAGCGATCCATGTGACTCCATCCTCATCAGCGACTATACCCCAAGCATTTACGAGGTTGGGGTCTGTGACTAGAGCTGCCCCAGACTGGTCGGCAACCAGGTTGGTCTGGGCAAACCCAGCAGCGCATACCGGCGCTATCAGCAACGCGATCCCCAGTAAAACAATCGGAATGGTGATTAGAGTGCGTGATTCTCCAAGAATCACTGTCATCAGTTTCTTCATCTTTATATTCTCCTTTCAGGATTAGAATCCAGCCGATATATTTGACCGGATGACTCGGTTATACCCGGTCAGAACAACATGAAACAAGAATATTCGCTCGGTTTATGTGGCTGGTTGTGGATTCTAGCCATGCAGGGAGCTTGCGCTTTCTTGTGGAATCATAGAACCGGAGGGACGATCAATGTGCGTGAGCATAAGAGGGATAACTTGGTTCCCTAAGCGACTTCCAGTAACCAAAAAGGGGTGTACTGCAGAGCAGCACACCCCTTTCAGTAGCTAGAACGCCTTACCTCGTCACGACAAACGGTCGCATCATGTCGTTCTCCTCATGTTCGAGGATGTGGCAGTGATAGACCCACTTGCCAAAAGTCCCGGTCTGCCAGTCATAGTCGAGCAGTGATGTCTGGGGCAGATCGAACCTCGCCCTGATGCGCGTTACATAACTGTAACTCTCGTCCATCGGGTCCAGGCTGGGGTACGCCTTCACGGTATCCTTGAAGCCCATCTCTTCCGGGGCCGGCGGAATCGGTTGTCCGATGAGATAGCCGTCCAGGAAGGGCTTCAGCCAGGGCTTTCTGCCGGATGCCAGATATTTGTCCCAAGCCGCTTCGTATCTGTCCACATCGAACTTCTGCCGGTTCACTACCTGGAATGACACCAGGTGTGTATGCATCGGATGGGCGTCTCCGGTCAGGTTGATCCATTGCCATGTCTCCGTAGTGCCCGCCTTAACGAAGTCAGTCACCGGGTCCATGTAGTGATAACCGTTGAGCAGCACCTGGTATGGGTTGTCGAATTGATCTGCGTACTCCTGGAGCACTACGTCCCTGGGCCGGATATGCTGTGTCGGGTTCAGTCGGGGCACCGGCGGCAGTCTGAGCTTCCTAGGAAGGACCGACAGGTCAGGATCGTTCACCGGCACAGGCGTATTGACCCTGATCTGCATAAGTTCCGGGACATCTGTTTCCCCGCCCATCGGATATGGGGCCAGCGCATCGTTTGTCATCATGATAGCGCTCTGCAGAGGAACGCCCGTAAAGTCCGCGATCACGTCGAAGCGCTCGCCCGGAGCGATGAGCTGTGTGGTCTTTTCCACCGGAGCGGGCAGTAGTCCCCCTTCCGATCCGATGATCCAGAATGGAAGATCGTTGCCATTTAGTTTGAAGTGGATGTTGTAGAAGCGAGCCTGCGATCCGTTTAAGAATCGGAGGCGGTATCTTCTCGGCTGCACATCAAGGTAAGGATATGCTTTGCCGTTTATCACCGGAGTGTCCGCAAAAAACTCAGGCACCCAGACCGGATGTATGGCGCTTATGCCCTGAGTCGGGTAGAACAGAGTGCCGTCGTCGTTGAACTGCTTGTCCTGGAGCACGATAGGCAGGTGGTACTTGCCATACCCGGACGGAACCCGCTGGCCGTTAATGGTAGCGCCGGTGTCCACATTGTCGAATAGTACGTAAGCTGCCGCCAGTCCCAGGTACGGCTTCAGGCGGGTTGACCCCATCGTGTGATCGTGGTACCAGAGCAGGGTGGCTGATTGGTCGTTCATGTACGTGAACGTGTTCGTAACATAGTCCATCCCCTTGATGCCGTCAGCCGTCCACCACTGGTCGGGAGTTCCATCGAACCGGGCGGCCGTGTGCCCGCCGTGAAGGTGAGGGATCGCTGCTCCAGTCGGCACGTCCGAACCAGGGAGAGTTGTATCAATCGAGTCCTTCAGAGGAAAATCTTCGAGCGCTGTAGGAAGATGGTTGATCCATTTGACGATAACCGGTCTCCCCGTATGCGCGACAATCGTCGGTCCCAGATAGACGGACGTGTTCCCCTGACCATATGTCCAGACCGTAGCTGGGCCGGGCAAGCTGGAGTTGAACTGGTGCTGATGAGCGGTCATTGTGATCTCATAGTAGTCGGCCCAGTATGAGATGCCTGCTTTGTAAGTCTGCGTCGCCACAGGTGGAACTGGCAACGGGTCAATCCATTTGGTCATGGATGGACTATCGGCATAAGCCCGGTTGGTCATGAGGCCTGCTAAGCCGAAAATCAGCACAGCCGCCGACAGCAGAATGAGTGAAACGTTTCTAGTGCGCATGTTGTACTACTAATCTCCTTTCGTCTTACGACACCGGTCAGTTCGATTATACAAACCGTTCCCGGCTATCGCGATTTCGGAAACCATGAGAGCCAAAGACCAGAGCTGGATGGAGTTTTCTTGGGCCGTCTGCCGCCAAGCCCTGTGCATGTCCTCGGTCTCCACGTACCGCGTACATTCCCACGGCGAGAGGCCATCCAAACGCATACTGACAAAGAATCTGAAGGCTTCAGTATTGAGTTTAAGGTTCGATCAGCATACTGGCGCGCACGAGGAGATTTCATCTTTTCGCAGAATCATAAATCCGGAGGGATATGGCCATGTGCATGAGTGTTCCATGGGTTCTAGCGTTTGCAGCAGTATTCGGGTTGTGCGTTCCGGGGTCGTGTGCGCTTGTTAAGGAACGTCCCGTTAAGGGCTACATCTCCACTCTACCGACAGAGTCGGCATCGGAACGCGAGGCACGGCATGCCAGGATCGCCGAGCGACGAGCCGGTCCCATCGTCATCGTACACCGTGGAGCGTCTTCCTTCGCGCCCGAGAACACTCTGGAAGCCTATGCCGCCGCCATGGACTACGGCGCGGACGGCTGCGAGATAGACCCGCGCAAAACCGCGGACGGCGTGATCGTCCTCTTCCATGACGATATGCTGGAGAACCTCACCAACGGCTTCGGCTCTGTCAGCCAGTTGGCCTACTACGAACTGCTCCAACTAAAGCGCAGGTCGGTCTACGGCACGGCCACCGCGGATACCGGCATACCCACGCTGGCATCACTCCTCGCCCTGGCGCGTCAGCGTGCGATGCTTCTGCACCTCGATCTCAAGGAGCCGGGCATGGAGGACGAGGTCGCGCGGCTGCTGGATGAGGCGGACATGTGGGATGCGGTGGTCGGACTGAACATCCAGAACGCCGGTGCGCTGCTTGCCAATCCGAAGATCAAGCTGCTCTCATTCAAAGCGCCCGGGCTGTACGAGGACAGGTCGGATGTGGACCCTGAGGCGGTGAAATCCGCCCTGGAGACGCCGGGCGAGATGATTATACTGGACGATCCGAGGGTGGCGGCGAAGGTGCTGGGCAGACCGCCGTATCAGCCGGTTCCCATGCCGATGAACCTGCGCGCGAACTGGCCGCCTGCGCATGGTTCTGTCGCCGATCCATCAAACGGGGTGAACCCGAACTCTGTGGCCGATCTTGAAAAGGCGCTGGACTGCGGTGAGTACGAGCGGGTGAATACCAGCGGCGACGAGAAGCGCCAGCAAGTGCGGGCCGTGGGCATACTCGCTCGCGGCTGGGCGGCGGAGCGGTTGGCGGATATCGGCAACAAGACCGACAACGTGGTGAAGGCCCTGGAGTACCAGGTACAGCACAGAAGCCTGCACAAGGATTGGATGTATCACGGGCTGGACGGGGCATCTGCCGCGCGCGCGTTGGCCTCGCTCGGCGCGACGGAATCTGTGCCGGTGCTGGTGGACGTGCTTATGCACACCGATCCGCGTCTTTCCAGAATCACCAACCCCGAATATCCCGACACGCCCATGTCGTTCCTCGACTGGCGCATCAAGACCGCCATCATGCAGGCGTTGGGCGAACTGCGGTGCGACGAAAGCAAGCGCGCGCTGACGGCCTACCTGAAGCTTGATGAGGAGTCCGCGCGTAAGTTATGTTTCCCGATGTATGCGGACGCGGTAAGATCATTGATGAAGCAGAGGATTTCCAAGGCTGAGGTTATGGAACTCCTGAAAAGCCCCAACCGGGAGATCAGGGGCACGGCCATACTTCAGTGTCTGGACCATCCGACCCCGGAGCGAACCGAGGCTTTGAAGGTCGTTTCCTGGGCACTGGCGCTTCCGTCGGCGGCCGATTACAGGTAAGAGGAGAGTAAATACGGACGGCAGAGGCGAAATAGTTCTCATCACGGGTGCATCAGCAGGTATTGGGCTGTGTGCCGCTCAATCCTGCGGACTAGTTCAGCCGGTCAGCCTCCCACATTCATGCCCGATAATGGCTCTTTCCACCATTTGTTTTCATATCTTCTGGACTTGTCATTCTGAGTCCAGAAGACTCTTGAGTACGAGTTTGGCAGGTTTCGCGGTTGTTTGTGCTTGATTGCAGCCGGAGTAGCGGTCTGACAATCAGCTCAAATCGCAACCCGACTCGGTTGTCAGAATCATCGCTTATGGCACCTGGTAGGCTTGGATAATATAGGCGTCAACCGTGCCATAGCTGATTTCCTTGCCGGTAACCACCGCCATCCTCCCTTCGCCGAAGCCTGCGGGCAGAGTCGCCTCCCCGATGTTGATGGTGGCGCTGTCGCTGTAGCCATCGTTGATGGTGAATGTGGTAGCAGTCATGTCCGTCACTCTGCCCCATGTTGTAACCAGCTTACTGACCAGCAATGGGTCAGTAATAACGCTTCTGACAATCGCACCATAGGGCTTGCCATCCAGCTTGAATGTTACCTGGATGGTGTGGCTTCCGGTGATGCTGCTGAATGTGTAGCTGGTCACCGGGCCGACGGATACGCCGTCAACCAGCACGTCCGCCACCACAAAGCCGGGCTTGGGGGTGATGGTGAATGTCTTATCGGTCCCGAAATGAGCGGTTTGGGCGCCGCTGGGGCTGATCGAGCCGTTGTCGCCGGCGGACACCGTGATCACGTACTCGATGTAGGCGAACGTCGTGCTGATGGTGTGGTTCGCGGTCACGTTGGTAAACGTGTAGCTTGAGACCTCTCCGGCCGAGACACCGTCCACCAGGACGTCCTCTATGTAGAAACCCTCGCCCGGGAAGATATCGAAGGTCTGGCTGCCGCCGGAGTCGACCAACGTCGGCACATTCGGGGCTATTCTGCCGCCGTTATACGCGGACGGCGTGATGGTGAACTGGATCTTGCGGAACGTGGCGGTGATGGTGTGGTTCGCCGTGACGCCGCTGAATGCGTAGCTGGTGACCGCGCCGACAGACGTGCCATCAACCTTCACGTCAGCTATCTGGTAGTTTGTGTCTGCGGCAATGGTGAAGCTCTTGTCCGTCCCATAGGCGACGCTGACAGCGCCGCTCGGGCCAATGCTGCCGCCGGTTCCGGCAGAGGCATTGATGGTAAGCGGGGCGCGCTTGAACTTCGCGACCACGGTCGTGTCCTCGGTGATGTCCATCAATGCCAGCGACGCGCTGGTTCCGTGGCTGACGCCGTTAACCGTTACGTCCTCGACCTGATATCCGGCATCCGGTGCAATGTTGAACGCCTGCCCGTCGCCGTAGTCTATCGTCCACATCCCGCTGGGGCTGATCGAACCGCCGGCCTCAGCGGTCGCGGCTATCGTGACCTTGATCTTCTTGAACGAGGCGTACACGGTGTGGTCAGCGGTGACACTTGTAAATACGTAGAAGTAGCAGCCTGTACCTGCTGTCGGGACCGCGGACACACCGTCCACGAGCATATAGTCTAGATCGTAACCGGTGTTCGGTATGATCAGGACCAAGTCGCCGTGGCCGAACTGGACCGTCTCCGAGCCGTTCGGGTCAATGTCGCCGCCGGGTCCGGCGGAGCCGGTTATCGTGAACATCCGTGGAACAAATGATGCTTGAATAGTGTGGTTTGCCGCCACCGCAGTGAAGGTGTAGCTTGCGACTGGCCCAACCGAACCACCATCCACCGTGACGTCGGAGATCAAGTATCCCGTGTGCGGAGAAATGGTGAAGGTCTGGTTGCTTCCCTCAACAACGGT
The DNA here is from genome assembly GCA_025358205.1 of Armatimonadota bacterium. Lineage (GTDB taxonomy): Bacteria > Armatimonadota > UBA5829 > DTJY01 > DTJY01 > JANYKG01. Next base: position 18,047 of record JANYKG010000073.1, on the reverse strand, counting down.
GACCAGACCAGTCGGAGAGATGCTCCCGCCTGTGCCGGCGGAGGCCGTGATACTGTGGAATGGCGCGAAGACCGCCTGGATCGCGTGGTCGCCGGTTACATTCGTGAAAGTATATGTGCTGACCGGTCCGACCGGAATGCCATCCACGAAGACATTAAGCACCAGGTAGCCGCTGTTCGGCGCTATCCAGAAGCTCTGGCTGCCGCCGTGAGCAACCTGCACCGCCCCGACCGGGGAGATAGTCCCGCCGGGACTGGCGGAGGCGGTAATCGTGTGCGCCGGTGCAAAGACGGCATGGATGGTGTGGCTGGTCGAGACCGAATGGAACGTGTAGCTGGTTACGGGTCCCTGTGGAACACTGTCAACCAGGATACCGAGGACCGCGAAGCCGGCGGCGGGGGATATGTCAAACGTCTGGTCCGCGCCGGGACTGACTAGAACAACACCGCTTGGGCTGATGGTTCCGCCGGGGCTCGCGGTGGCAGTGATTGCAAACCCGCCAGTTTGCGCCATTGCGGAGGAGAACGCCAGCACGAAGAGAATAACTGCTGCGATAAAGGATGCAGTCCAAAACTTACCCATGGATCATCACCTTTTCTGCTGCCGCTTTCCTCAAACCGTAGTGTCAAGCCGGTCTTCTTCTACGGCGCGGTAGCGATTGCTTCGCTTGCGAAAACATACCAGAATGTACACTATAATAAGTGTACATTCGACTTGCAGAGTTGTCAATGGCTGTTTGCTTGCACTTTGCCTACAGGAGCGTGAAACGGCGAAAAACCCGGTAGTATTACCAGGTACAGCCAAGAACGGACCCTTGAAACCACAACTCCCTCCTCTGCTCCATACAGATGGCCATCTCTCGTTCGCTTGAAGACGATGGGATAAGGGTAAATAGCGCTTACATTAGCTTGATCGGCGTCTATCCGCCTGACGCCGGGATTGAGTACCGACCGTGAAAGCGCTGCTCATATACCCGGAGTATCCCGAGACCTTCTGGAACTTCAGGTTCGCACTCAGATTCATCGCAAAGAAGGCCGCCTATCCGCCTCTCGATCTGCTGACGGTCGCCGCCATGATGCCGGATCTCAGCAGCACGCCTGGCCCGTCCTGGGAACTGATCAGATTCGCGGATTACGCGGCACTGAGCATCCAGCTCTCCCGCGGCTGCCCATATGACTGCGAGTTCTGCAACATCACCTCGCTGTTCGGCCGTGTACCGAGGCTCAAGAGCAAGGAGCAGATCATTGCGGAACTCGATCGTCTGTATCGGTCCGGATGGCGCGGCGATGTCTTCTTTGCGGACGATAACTTTATAGGACATCAGGCGAAAGTCAAGCGAGACATCCTGCCTGCGATCATCGCCTGGATGCAGCGGCGCAAGTATCCCTTCGTCTTCAACTCGCAAGTTCCGGTGAACCTTGCGGATGATCCCGAGCTGATGGAACTTATGACTCGGGCAGGATTCACCTGTGTCTTTGTCGGAATCGAATCGCCCGATGATGCTTGCCTCGTCGAATGCAGCAAGACTCCGAACAGAAACCGTGACCTGTTGGCCAGCGTCTACAAAATCCAGCAGTCAGGCTTGGAGGTTCAGGGCGGGTTCATCGTTGGGTTCGACCACGACAGTCATCAGTCTTTGACAGGTCATCCAGTTTATATAGGCGAGCGGCATTGTCACCGCTATGGTCGGACTGCTCAACGCTCCCTGCGGCACGCGCCTGTACGAGCGGTTGACGGCAGAAGGCCGATTGCTTCGGGACATGACCGCTGATAATACCGATTCGACGCTGAACTTCATCCCAAAGATGCAGTCTGAACTCCTGATGCAGGGCTATAGGCGCATTGTAGAGCACATCTACTCGCCGAAACCGTACTATCAGCGTGCGAAGAAGTTCTTGCTGGGATATCGTCCCTCAAAGTGGCACACGCGTAAGTTCAGCTTCCGCGACTGTCTCAGTGTGTGCAAAACGACGCTAGTTCTCGGAGTGATCGAGAAGGAGCGCGTGTACTATTGGCGGTTGTTGGCGTGGTCCCTGTTCCATAGACCCCGCCTGATTCCTCATGCTATAACTCTAGTTGCATACGGCTTCCACTTCCGCAAGAGCTTCGAGCAGCATCGGCCAACCTGAGTATTTCGGAAGTATCCGTTCTTGATATCTATCTGCCCCAGATGCATGGTTTTCCCGGCATACCGTCTGTGGTATATTGGGGCAGGGCGGTACAAGCCACCGCCAGGAGGAGAATCATGGACGTTCGAGGTAAAGTAGTTCTCATCACGGGCGCGTCAGCCGGTATCGGGCTGTGTACCGCGCGGAGTTTCGCCGAGGCCGGCGCAAAACTGTCACTAGCAGCGCGCTCGACCGACCTGCTGGAGAAGCTCGCGGATGAACTGCGAGGGCAGGGGACTGAAGCGATTGCGGTGACTACCGATATGCGCGATCCGGAGCAGGTGAGGCGCGCCGTTGCCAAGACGTTCGAGCATTTTGGACGCGTAGATATCCTCATCAACAATGCGGGCCAGGCGGCGATGGGAAAGATTGCTGATCTGGACTTAGACAACTTTCGCCAGATCGTAGAGTTGAACGTCTTTGGTCCGGTGGCTGCCATGCAAGCGGTCATCCCGATCATGAAGGCTCAGGGCGGCGGAATCATCATCAACATCAGTTCGATGGTCTCGAAGATGAAGCTTCATGGGCTGGCGGGCTATGCCTGCACGAAGTCCGCGCTGAACATGATCTCGGATACCGCGCGTGGCGAATTAGCCGCGGACAACATCCGCGTGATCTCGGTCTATCCGCGCATGACCGCTACCGACTTCCACACAAACGCGCTCGGCGGAGCGCCCAACCGTCAGCGTCCGTCTCCCACGCAGACGGGTCCGGTGGTTATAGATACCCCAGAACACGTGGCCGAACGAATTCTCTCCGCTGCGATCAAAGAACCCGAAGAGCAGTTCATGGCCTGAGCGCGAGCAATGCTGCGGAGGACTTCAGGCGCACAGGGTCATTTGGCGTCTGCGGGTTTCGGCGTGTCGAAGAGGTTGTCCTTTACGATGTGACCGGCCTTCTCATCGTATACAATCGCGTCGCCGACGACGTGCCGGATGATGTTGTCCTTCACTATCCAAGTGCCGCACCCGCGCCCCAGCGCCAGGCCGTTCTTCGCGAGTACCGTATTCGAATCCCAGCTCAGGATTTGGTTTGTGCAGAACGTGGTCTCCACTGCGTCATAAGCCTCAACCGCCGCGAACAGGCCGGTGTTGTGCTCGGAGTTCGTGTGAATGGTGTTGCCGGTGATGATCGTGAACGCGCACCCTCCGCCGCCCTTGGGGTCGCCTATCAGGATGCCGTTCTCACGGCTCTGCTCAAGACGATTGTTCTCGACGCGGTTGAAGTTGCAGCCGATCATCCTCAGCGCCACGGTGTTGCCCCAGTGGTAGTTGGCGGTGTAGTTGCCGGCGGACGAATGGTCAAGCAGTGTACCGCTTCTTGGGATTCGGTCGCCGCCTGTACCGAACTGGTTGCCGGTGATGTAGAAATCGTTGTTGAACCGGCTGAAAAGCTGGTCACCCAGGCTGTTAGTGAACCAGCAGTTGCTGACGGTGTTGGAGGAAAACGGGGTTTTCTCATTGCCCTCAAAGCGCACGCCGCTCTGCGCGAATGAGCGAATGTGGCAGTAGTCTACCACGCAAATGCCGGACCACTGGCCTTCCTTGAACACGATCCCGGAGCCGGATTTCGCGCTCACGTCGCCCTCAATCGCCATGTTGCGAACGGTGCAACTCCAGCATGATCCCTTGAACACGATGGCGTCACCCTCGCCCACTCGCTTGATCACAGTGTTCCAGCCGCTGCCTGTCAGGTTGACGTTGCTCTTGCCGTCGAAGAGAATCGCCTCTTTCAGTGTGTACGTGCCAGGCTCAAGGACGATGGTTCCGCCCTCCGCGCCGATCTTGGCGGCGGCTGACAGAAGCCCCTTGGTATCCTTAACGTGGTAGAGCGCGGGCTTTGGGGCGGGGGGTGGCTTGCCTGCCGCAACGGCGCCGGAGCCGGTCATCATCAGAAGACCGATTCCCGCCAGGACGGCAAGCATCCGAAAAGCAGAGACAGACCAACTGGTTGAAATGCTCATATCCATGCTGTACTTGACCTCATATCTATGGGTTCGACGCTCGCCATCCGGAGTCTCCGCGACCGCCTACTTGGCGGTGATTCCCACAGCGCTCAGTTCCTCCGCTAGTTCCGACGATCGGGCACGCGCCTCACGTCGGCCGATCTTCATTATCTCATCGATATGTCTGAAGTCTAACCATTGATACATGCCGATGGGTGGAACGCAGCAGAAGTCGCAGTGATCTATCTGCAAGCGGCTGAGCGCCAGTTGGAGGATACTGAGTGCGCGCATCGCCGTCTGAATACGGTTGAAACCCGGTTCCTGGTCCTGCTCGGTCATTTCTGCAATGCTGTAGAGCGACGATCCGATGACAAACGTGGCACCACGCGCACGGAGTACGTCTGCGGGAAGATTGCGCGTCACCCCGCCGTCTATCAGCAAGCGGTCGGCTCCGTGCCTGGCGTTGAAAACTCCGGGGAACGCACAAGATGCCAATACGGAATCAACAACGTCTCCATCATCGAGCACCACCGACTCGCCGCTCACGATATCTGTGGCAACGCAAGAGAATGAGATCGGCAACTCAAAGAACGCGTGGGCGCTGATGCATGCCTGTATCGCGGTACCGACCTTCGTGAGGAACACTTCCGGGGAGCGTGGGATGCTGCGCTCGATCAGTCGGTCCTTTCTCAGCCGGGTCAGAAACTCCTCAATGGCAGGCAGACCACCGTCTGCGAACAACAGCCCGACGATAGCGCCAGCAGAGGTTCCGCAGATCTGGTCCGGGGTAATGCCCAGGCGAACCAGTTCCTCCAACAGCCCGACATGTGCCGCACCAAGAGCGCCTCCACCGCTTAATGCCAATCCAATGGTCATCTCCAAGCTCTCCCGCCCACATCTGCGGGCGACCTGCTATCTGCCTTCTGCTACAGCCTGCGCGGCGCTGGAGTTGGCCACAATCCAAAGACCAACTCCAGCCACAACACGGCAAGCATTCGTTAGCAGAAACAGCGGTGTCCATGCAGCTATTTGACTTCAAACTCGTAGGTGCGACTCGTGCCTTCCTTGAGAGCTAGCGTCTTCGGTGTCACTTCATTGGGGATCTTGAACATCATCCGCACTCGGACCTCGGCAAGCCCCTTCACGCTCTGCGAGAACGGCCGGTTGCCGGTAGCCAGGAACATATCCACATACGAAAGCTCCTCACCGTCCGTGGATGTGAGTACCGGCGAGACCGCATCCCAGCGCACATATTGCTCGGTTGGTGACTCGTTCTTCATCAGCATGGTGACCATGAGGAATCGTTCACCTTCCTCAAGTGTGTTGTCGCCGACCGCACTCGTGATGTACTCGTACTTCTCGATGGTTAAGTCGAAGTTCTGGTAAGGGTAGCTGGTTCCGACCAAGCCCGGCACTTTCTCCAGAGCTGTGTAGCCGGTCGCGTCGGATGGGTCAAAAATCGGAGCTTTCAGTGCGCCTGGCTTGTTCACCGCTGGCGCTTTTGGATCAGGTACCAGAATGTATCTGAGGACCAGGCCGTTGTCCGCACCGGGCAGCACCATCAACTTCGGGATCGAACCCTTTGCCGGAACCACTATCACGGTGATGACGTTGATCGTCTGCGTGGGCATCAGCGACATCGCTATCTGTGCGTGGTCTTTGGCGTCATCGTCGCCCCAGTAGTTGTTGCCTTCATGATTGTTATTCATGGAGTCCACGGCTGTAAAGTTCAAAGAATCCCACCGGACGAACTGCTCGGCCTTCTGGGGGTTCTGGATCGTAAAGTGCAGTGCCAGCAGTTTCTCCTCTGATGTGGGCACATAAACCGTGTCACCCATGACCACTTGGTCGGTGGTATACTCCGCGCTCTTCAGGCGGAAGTAGAGCGGTGTATCTTTCCGCAGACTGTAGACGGTCCCGAATACGCCGTTGTCACCGGCAAGCTGAGCGGATGGCGCAGGGGGTTTCTTCGGAAGCGGTTTCTTCTTTACCGGCTTTATCACGGCCGCGCTCGCACCCATTCCGGCGCAGAGCACAGCAGATAGAATCAGTGTTGTGACCAAACATTTTCGCATCGTGTTTACCTCTTAGTAATTCGGATCATAGATACTGCTTACCACCTCTGTTCGAGGGCGAACCTACGGCACCGCATACTCGTATGTGCGGCTGACACCTTGTTTCATCGTCAGTGTCTTGGGCGTAACGTCCTTCGGCACTGTGAAGTATGCGCGCACGGTGTATTCCTCGCCCGGCTTCAGGTTCTTGCCTGCAGAGCGGTTCGCCGTCGCCAATAGCGTATTCTGATACTTGAGCATCTCGCCATCCGTGGACTCCAGTGTGTAGCGAATGGAATCGAACCTGAACATGGGGTTGCCGAACGAGTCGCCCTTGACCAGCAGCGTCACAATAAGGTATCGTCCGCCTGCCGGTGGAGGGCCTGCGTCCAGCGCGCCGGTGGTGTACTCGAAACCCTGCACGGTAATGTCATAGTCGGTGTACGGATAAGCAGCTCCCACCACACCCGGCACGGTATCCAGCGCGGAATAGCCGGTCGGGTCTTTCGGATCCGCAATCGGCGCTTGCAGGGGAATAGGCTTGTTCTCAACCGGAGCCGTGGGGTCAGGGTTCAGCGCGTATCGGAGTACCGGGCCGTCGCTGTTACCCGGAGGGAGTACCATCAATTTCGGGACGCCGTTCTGCGCGGGCACTACAATGCAAGCATATACATTCGAGGTCTGCTTGACCTTCATCTTCATAGCGAAAGTGGGATGCAGAGGATCGTCCTCGTTGCCCCATCCCCACTTGGCATCATGGTTTGCGTTCTGGCCGTCAACAGCGGTGAACCTGAATGAATAGTCACCCCTGACGAACAGTTCAGCCTTCTGGGGATTCTGGACCGTGAAATGAAGAACCATCAGCTTTTCGTCCGATTTGGGCACGAACATCATAGAACCCATGGCCACCTGTTCGGTAGTGTACTCGATGCTCTTCATTCTGATGTACAAAGGGCTTGCTTTGCCGATGCTGTATACTCGGCCGAATACGCCGTTGTCGCCGGCAAGTTGCACTGTCGCAACCGGCGGCTTCTTCGGCAGCGGTTTTACCGGTTTTCTCTTTACGACGGCGTTCGCGGACATACCGGCGCAGAGAATCAGAGACAAAATCAGTATTGTGAACAGACATTTTCGCATGAAGTTTACCTCCTAGTTTGTAAAGACCCGAATACACTTGCGATTATACCCATGGAAGGCAACCGGGTCAAGCTCTTGCGGACCGATAATGCAGTGCAGTAGAATTGTGCAGGCGATTTGCATTCAGTTCGACCGTAACGTGGAGGCTGTCCATGAAACCATCAGATGATTTCTTCTCAGGTCATCGCTATGCCATATTCGGGGTGAAGGCCCGTGGGAGGATGCAAGGCGATGTGCTGATTGCCGCGCTTGCGAAAGCTGGTAAGAGTGCCGTTGCCATTCAGTCGGACGGCACGCCGGTGAGCGGTGCAGAGATCAGCCGTTCGCTCGCGGAAGCCGGGCATGTGGACGGTGTAGTCTTGTTACCGCCCGCGCCCTGGGATGCTTTCGCCGCAGACTTTACCGAGTATGCGGTTCGCCAGTGCAAAGAGCAGGGGATGATGCGCGTGTGGATCTACACCGCCGGTGACGCCTCCAAAGCGGTGAGCATCGCCGAGAAGGAGGGGCTAGACCCAGTCTCAGGCCGGTGCCCGTGCCTTTACATCCAGGACGGCGGCTTTCCTCACAACTTCCACCGGTGGATAGCGAAGGCATTGGGGCAAATCTAGGCGACAGGTTTCCTACGGCCCCGTCGTGCCGTCTATGAAACGCATGTGGGTCTGCCAGTTCCACGGGTCGCTTTGCTTGATGAGGAACACGCGGCCGCCTCGCGTTCGCTTGCTGTTCGGATTGCTATCCGGCAGGTTGTACGAGTAGTACGTTATCGCCGAGTCATATCCCAACTTCACGCCTTTCCACTCGCCGATATAGTTGTTGATGTGGTCATGCCCGCAGAAGATACCTTTCACATCCCCACGTTCCCGCACCGCTGCGAAGAGTGAGCTGTGGATCTTCGAGCAACCTTCCACGTCGAAGCGATCCCCCTGGAACTTACCTGCTGAGGCCATCAGTCGGACCTCCTGGAGCGGAATGTGAAAGAACATGAGGCCCGGTATCTTGTGGCCATACTTCGTCTGCAGGCCTTTGGAGGTTTGGTAGTACCAGGCTACCTGGTCCGCATGAATCCAGTCATACCCGCCGACGCTCTTCGGCGCATACTCGTTGGAGTCAATCAGCCACGCGCAGAAGACCGGCTTTGCTCCCGTGCTGTCCTTGATGAGCAGATCGTCGTTTCCAGCGCCGTGTATCTTCGTATCCCCTCGCACATTGAGATTGTGGGGATAGTTTGCGTATATCTTGATGACCTCGTCCTTGCCGAGCTTGGTCTTGGGGAAGTGCTCCTGATCGTGGTTGCCGAAGGTGATCGCCCAGGGGATGTCTCTTTTCTCCATGGGGTAGGCTACCTGCGAGATTGCCTGTTTTACCTGGTCAACGGTGTCGCAGCCACCTCCCGCAATGCAGTCGCCGGCGATCACAACTAAGTCCGGTTTCTCTGTGTCCAGCACGTTTTCCATTACCGCAGTGGCACGATGGTCCAGTGTCTCATCGTCCTGAACGTCGGAGAACTGGACAATCTTGAAAGTGCCGTCCGTCCAACACTTGAGCATCGGTTTGGCCGCAAATGTGGTTTGGCCCAGCGCGGAAAGGAGCGTGAGGATCAGTAGGATTCGCAACGCGTACTTCATCATTACCTCCGGGGGGTGTTTCACAAGACAACTGGAGTATACGCTATGCTTAAGAATGAATCCTGCTGCTTCTGCTAGTTTCCCTTGGGCTTACTTTCGGTGTTGCAGCATAGACAGGAACCGGGTTGCGACGTGGTTGTCGGGGTCGGTCTCAAGTACAAGCTGCAATTCGTATATCGCCAGATCGCGCCTGCCGAGTTTCTCATAGGCGAGCGAGAGACTGACACGGGCATCAGAAAAGCGTGGAGTGATTTCCAAAGCCTTGGTGAAATGGGTGATGGCATTTCCAAGCGAGTTTTGTCGGAGGAAGCACAGTCCCAGATACTGCCTGATGTCTGCATAGTCGGGACAAATCTTTACGGCCTGTAGGAAAACTTTTCCAGCCTCTTGGTAGTCATGTCGCTTGACCAGTCTATGACCCTGTTCCAGCCAGTTCTTAACCTGATCTCCGTCGCCGCTAATTATTTGATCCATTATCGAGAAGAACTCCGGTTTGTGTCCCTCTCGGTACAATCTGAGTATCTGAGACTGTTTTTCGGCGTCAACATTTGGACCGATGGACGGAGCATCTTCCAAGTACGCCAATCCATCCTCACGCCCCTGCCTGAGCATGGCCATGCCGAGATGCACTTGCGCGCGCGTGAACTTGGGATTGATACTCAGGGACTTGCGGAAGCTTTCTTCGGCTTGAGTATGCCGTTCCTGCCAATAGTAGATCGCTCCGAGGTGGTAGTGCAGGTCCGCATAGCCGTTGCGGATGCCCAGCGCACGGGTGATGCACTCCTCAGCGATGGACAACGATTTCGTGCGTAGGTGCGCAAGACCCAGTCTGGTGTACGCCTCGCACAAATAGGAGAGCGTCTGTTCGTGTTCAGGAGAGCCTTTCTGCGAAGATTGAAGCGCACTCTCAAAAGCGGAGATCGCCTCTTTGTACATTGCCTGATCGTAGAGCGCTACTCCACGATCATAACATTCATTTGTGCGGATTTCTGTCGCTGTAACCAAATCGCAGCCTCCCATAGGCATAATGTGGTAAAACGAACATGCCGTGGCTGCTAGCGCCACGGCTATCTAACAATGCCATTATCGGTTGTTACTGCGTTATACTTGAGTTATTCGATGAAGCGGCTCAAATACCGGTGGTATTTGGGGAACAATCCTGCTACTTATGCAGCTTTCCTCTGGGATTGTTTTGTTACCGAGGCTATGGCGATCATCAGTGCGTCAACATCAATCGGTTTTGATACGTAAGCATCCATGCCTGCTGCGATGCACCGCTCACTGTCGCCCTTCATCGCGTGGGCGGTCATTGCGATGATCGGCATGTGTTTGCCGTTCAGTTGTTCGCGTTTCCGAATCTCGCCGGTAGCTTCGAGGCCATCCATATCGGGCATCTGAACATCCATCAGGATCATGTCGAACTGATCTGACTCCCAAAGCGACACTGCCTGCCTGCCGTCACCCACGATAACCACCGTGTGACCTCGCTTCTCCAGCAGTCGTTGCGCAAGTTTCTGGTTGACTACATTGTCTTCCGCCAGAAGAATGTGCAGGCTGCGGTCCATCGGTAGGGCATCCGCCTCGGTCTGTGCATGCACAGGCTCCTTCTTGGCGTTCTCAGCTATGACAGCCGTTATCCGTTCGAGCAGGTCGGATTGCTTCGCTGGCTTGATAAGGTAGGCGTCAATGCCTTGTTCGCGGCACCTCGCCACATCGCCGATCTGCGCTCCCGATGTGAGCATTATCATTCTCGTGTCGGCAGTTTCCGGGTTCGCCTTGACCATGCAGGCAGCCTCAAACCCGTCCTTGCCCGGCATCATGGAGTCCAGTAGCGCCAGTTGGTATGGATCGCCCTCTCGCTTTGCCGCCAACAGTGCAGCAAACCCGGCATCAGCGCCATCCACGGAAGCGGGCCTCATCTGCCAGCGCGAACACATCTCTTCAAGAATTGTGCGGTTCAGAGTGTTGTCATCCACTATCAGCACACGGATTCCGCCTAGCTCAATAGGGGCGGTCTTCGTGATTTCCTCTCGCCGACCCAAAGTAACCGTGAAGTGGAATGTCGAACCGTGGCCCACTTCACTCTCGACCCAGATGCGTCCGCTCATGATGCGCGTGAGTTCAGACGATATGGCGAGTCCAAGCCCTGTGCCTCCGTATTGCCTGGATGTGGAGCTGTCAGCCTGTTCAAAAGCCGCAAAGATTGCTGCCTGCTTGTCCTCACGGATGCCGATGCCAGTGTCGGCTACCGTCACATGCAGTGTGATCTCGTTATCAACGCTGTTTTCCGTACTCACTTGAACCACGATTTCACCTTCTTTGGTGAACTTGATGGCGTTGCCGATCAGGTTCACCATTATCTGCCGCAAGCGCATGGTGTCGCCAATGAGGCAGTCAGGCACATCAGGTACCACGCGGCAGATCAGCTCCAGCCCCTTCTGCTGTGCCCTGAAAGCCAGGCTGGCAACGGTATCCTGCACCGAATCTCGGAGATTGAAATCTACAGGGTTCAGCTCCAGTTTTCCGGCTTCTATCTTGGAGAAGTCAAGTATGTCGTTAAGCAGGGACAACAGTGAGTCCGCAGAGCTTTTTACCGCCGTCAGGTAGTCGCGTTGTTCGGGTTCCAGGTTGGTATCGAGGGCCAGTTCGGTCATGCCTATGATGCCGTTCATGGGTGTGCGAATCTCATGGCTCATGTTGGCAAGGAATTCGCTCTTGGCTTTTGCCGCCTGCAGCGCTGCGTCACGCGCCGATGCCAGTTCTACCCGCTGCGCAAAGGATTCGTAAACCAGCGTAGCAAGCTGACCAAACTCGCTCGTGTCTCGTTCCAGTGAGGACAGCGGGCCAGGTGACTCAGTCTCCATCGCGGAGGAAAGCGCCTTGATTGGACGGGTCACCCATCCGACCAGTGTCGCATACAACGCCGCGGTCATAAGGAGTGCGAATATGCAGAGCAGTATCAGTGTTTTGAGAGCCGACGCCTGCTGTGTCGCTATCTCGCTTGACTCCTTCGTGATTCTGAGCGTCGCCAGAGCCTTGCCGTCCCAGGATTGAAGCGGTGTGCGGAAGACCATGGCTTTGTGTTGTCTTTCCGCCTCACTTACGATTGATCGCACAGCTATCGGTTCCAGGTTCACGCCTATGCCAAAGTGCGTACTTACGTCCTTGAGATAAGCGGTATCCCATATCTTGCCCACAAGCCAGTAACCGTATACATGCCCGGATCGCTTCATGTCGCTAGTGTTCACGATCAGCGCGCCTCGTATTTCGAGGAGTCCGTGTGGATTATTGGCATAGAAATGGCAGAACGGACCCTTGGAGAACAGCCCTTTGATCTCGTTCGGTTTCAGATCGAGCATTCGCATCTTGGGGTCATTTATCAGATTAGCGGCGTATACAAGTTTTCCGTTCGGGTTATAAATTGCGGCGGCTTTCACTCCATATGTAGGCATTCCGGCGACGATGTTTGCTTCCGCCCATTTTGGGTCAGGCGTTTTGACGAATGTCGTCATGTCGTCCCAGAGTGAGTAGTCAGAGGCAAAGGTAGCCAAGTCCATTCCATTCATCTCCACAAGTCTGTTGATGAATGCCGCCGTGCTGCTCTTGGTTGCGATGTACGCTGCCTCAGCGCTCATGAATTCGTATCTGTACCACCCTCCTATTGCAAGGATGAACACCAGTGCCAGACCGCACACCATGACCATTATGCGTGTTCGAACAGAAGCCAAATCATTACCTCTTTCAATTGCAGCTTAAGACGTAGCCCGCCGTGTGGGCGTGTAAAGGGGCAAGGCTATGCCCGCGCGCACAGGTATACTCATTATCTATTATTGCATTATCGCCCCTCAGCATTAGTGCAGGGTTTGGATTCGGCAGGAGGAAGCAGACAATCGGGCGTGGAATTGTTCATTGATAACGGCGGTTACACGCCAATGAACGCAGTAGGAAACGATACCATGGTTGTTGACAAACCCCAGACCCCCTCAGAGAACGCTCGCCTTCCTGACTTTCACTCAGTTGAAGGTCGTGCAATCCCGGTGCATACCTTCGGCAGCGACGGCCGAACTATCATGCTGATGGCCGGTGTACACGGCGATGAGACGAGCGGCGTGGCCATGGTCGCGTCCATCCTCCGCAGGCTTGAGGCGCAGTTTGCATCTTCCAAATCTGCCCCTAACACCAACCACCCCTCGGCCGACAGACGCGCTCGACGCGTCGAAAGGCAGGCACCTAACACCGTCACCGAGTGCCGCATGGTAATAATGCCTCTGTGCAATCCCGACGGCTATGAAGCAGGAACCAGGCGCAACGCCAGGAAAATTGACATCAACCGCAACTTTCCGACCAAGGATTTTGTCGGTGAGGCGGACCATCCTGGCGGCGTAGAGGCTGCCTCCGAACCTGAGACCCGCGCCATTCTGGAGGTAGTCGAGCATTTCGACCCTTACCTCATCATCACCCTGCACGAGGCGATGGCTTGCGTGAACTACAACGGCACGACCGCTGAGGCAGTGGCCGACCGGATATCGGCGTGCTGCGGGCTGCCGACAATGGGCGACATCGGCTACCCATGCCCCGGCTCCATGGGTACATACTACGGCTGGGAACGCGAGCTGCCCGTCATCACACTGGAACTCCCGAAACCCGATGTAGACATGTCGCTCATCGAACAGGCTGTTCTCAAGGAGTTAGGAATATGACCGCACGTTTTCGTCTGCTGCCCGCTATCCTCGCACTCTTTTTGATCGGTGCATCCGCGCGCGCTGCGGAGGTCTATCACCACTATTTCGGCAACACGCATTCCCATAGCTGCTACTCGGACGGCAAGACCGAGACGCCCGCAGATCATTTCCGCAAGGCGAAGGCCGCCGGGTATGACTTCTACGCCGTGACCGACCACGCGCTGGCGAAGTATCCGCAGTTCACCGCTCAGACCTACGAACTGACGAAGCGTGAGGCCGACAGGTTCACGGACAGCAAGTTCGTCGGCATCACGGGCTTCGAGTTTTCGGAAAACGACGGGCCGGGCGGAAAGGGCCACCTAACTGTCCTCAACAGCGTCGGCTACCTGGATGCCACTGGCCCCAATGTCAACTTACCAATCTTCTACGATTGGCTTGTTACCAACCAGCCGACCACTGTGGCCGCGTCGTTCAACCATGCCGGTAAAGACACGTACAACGGCTATGACTACCTCACTCCCGCACGGCGCGACGGTGTCACCATGTTCGAGGTAATCAACAGCGGAAAACTTCACTACGAGGGGTTTCTCGCGGCCTTGAATAAGGGCTGGAGGGTGGCGCCCATTGCCGCGGAGGACGGGCACGGCACATGGCGGCTCATCAACGATTCCTACCGAACCGGTGTGCTTGCGACCAGCCTGACCCGCCAGAACGTCATGCAGGCGATACGCGCGAGGAGGGTCTACTGCACCTGGGACAAGAATCTGCAGCTCACCTTCACCGCGAACGGGAGCATCATGGGGTCGGTTCTGCGCAACCCGTCGAAGCTGTCCTTCCGCGTGGATGTCCGCGATCCCGATTCTTCCGATCCGAAAGATCGCATCACCAAGATCGAGATACTGGGTGACAACGGAAAGCTGGTGGCGTCCAGGACGTGCTCAGGTCATTCGGTCTCGTGGACACTGACACGCGCGCCGGAGTGCAAGTACTACTTCGCGGTCGTGTACACGGCGGACAAGACCGACGCTCCCACGGCTTACTCCGCGCCGGTCTGGGTCGAGTGATTCCCTTAGGCGACAAGCGTTCCCAATCGGTTTTGTCTTCACGAAAAGAGGTTGTTTCATGCGGTTTGTTTTGCTCCTGTTGGCCGTCCTATGCCTAGCCGTGCCTGCCCTCGCGTCACCGGATGCTCTCGATATCAGGCCGCCGATCCTCAAGCACGAGGACAAATCCGGCGCTATCGGCAAGCGGATGTACTACCTTCTGCAGCGTCAACTCGGCGCGGACATACGGGAGCAACTCCGCTTCGGCTCGGACTCACCCTTGCCTGAGAGGTTCGTCAATGCAACTGATGGCGCACAGTACCACGAGCGCGAGATTCGGCCCATAGTCTCGCTGATCTCATCGGGCGCGATTATCCTGCGGTTCGGTAACTTCGACGAGAGGACCGCCGGCATATCCCGCGCACATTCAGAGCGAATCATCGTCGATCTCATCCCCGTGTTCGCCGCGCATCACACCGTCAACAACCCGGACAAGAAGTCGTGGTGGTGGGGCAACGAGTGGCAGTCCGCGTTCTGGGCGGGTGAACTCGCGAGGGGTGCCTGGCTTCTGCACGACCGCCTTTCCCCCGAAACACGCCAAAACGTCGCGAAGGTGATTGCCTACGAAGCCGACAGGTTCCTGCAAGGCCCCGCGCCGCACAACGAGTTTCTGGACACCAAGGCCGAGGAGAACGCGTGGAACTCGCAGGCGCTGGCCCTCGCCGCGTGCATGCTGCCCAACCACCCGCACCGCGACGCCTGGGATTACAAGGCCAGGGAGTACATGGTCACCGCCTTCGCCGCGCCGCAGGACCTCGGCAGCGACCGTGTGGTTGACGGCAAACCGCTGAAGGACTGGCTCCTCGGGGCGAACGTCCACCGCGACTACACGCTTGAGAACCACAACATCTTCCACCTCGACTACGAGACGACCTACGGGCTGAACGTGGAGAACGCCGTCGCCTATGGACTTGCCGGGCTGCCCGTGCCGCAAGCCGCCCTGTTCAACGCGGACAAGTGCCGAGAGATCGCCAAGCTCTTCACCCTACCCACCGGCTGCATGGCGTATCCCATGTCCACGGACTGGAGCCTCTACCGCAACGATGTCACCGTGCAGGCCCAGGACCCCGGCGGGCTGATGCCGGACCCCATCGGCCTTCGGTGCCTCACCTGGACGCTCGATTCGCTCCAGCGGGCGGATAACCCCGGCCCTCCGCACAGCCTGTTTGGCTTCAACTACGAGTGTACCCCTCTGCACGTGTTCTCGAAGGCGTACCTCATCTACCGCCTCTACGGTGCGGGCGGCGAACCGGCCTCGGAAGAGGATACCCTGCGCAGGCTCAGCGGAACCAAGCTGCTGCCGAACGGGCGCGTGGTGGTCTGCCGTTCGACCCAGGGCATCGCATCGTTCTCGTGGTTCAACACCGGCGGGCAGCTCTGCGGGGTCGTCATGCCGATGTCCGACGCCTACGCCACCGTGTCCGGGCCGAGGAGCTTGATCGGGCGGATAGGGGATAAGTTGGACCCCATCCGCATCGCCAGCCGCGAGATCGGTTCGCTCTCGGGCGGGGGCTTCTCCGTGGGGCTGGCGCTGGAGCGGGGGCCGGAGTACGGGGTCAAGGAGCGCGTGATGATGCTCGCCCTGCCCGATGGGCGCGTGGTCTACAACGAGTGGTTCGATCCCGCGTCTGCCTTCACGGGGCCGATGAGTACCGGCCTGCTCTACGTCGAGGACAAACCGTTCTGGCTCAGGGACGACACGCTTCGAATCGCGCATCCCGGCGGGGTCTGGGCAGGCGATCCGAGTGCGCTGGTGTTGGAGGGTGAAAAGACCCCCTGGCTGAACGTGGCTAACCGGCTGGGCATCGTCCTGCGCGGGGCGAAGAAGATCACGTACTCCGCACGGCAGTTGGCGCTCAACTACGTCCCGGCAGGCGACCGACCCTCGGACTGCATGACCGCGATCTTCTACCCGAACACTGATCGCCAGGCGACCGCCCGGGCGAACGACCTGGTCGGTGTCTCGTCCCAGGGTGACGCCCTGCTCGTGAATCTAGGCGATGTACGCGTGATCCTGAACCCGACTGACGAGCCTGTCGAAGTGACCCTGTCCGGCAAGTCCCTCACCCTCCATCCCCTCCACGGGGTGGTTGAGTCGCCAGCTCTCGCAGCTGTCAGTGGTCAGCCATGAACCATCAGCCATTTCCCATCAGACCATCTGACCATTTCCCCCGGCCATCAGTCATGTACTGCTCAGTTCACCGGGAACACCAACACAGATACTTAGGGGGACAAGCCCTGCTTCAGAGACTCCTACGGCAACGGGTTCTTCGTGACACGCAAAGCATGAGCATTGCGCAGAACCGATTGAATGCCATACATGCAACACCGCGCTGTATTGCTCAGCCAATACGACGCAGTGACTGATGAGGATCACGCGTCTTGAGCAAAGCATAGAGCCATCCCGCCTCATAGTACTGATCACCAGGCTGAAGTCGGCAGACGTCATCTGTACGGAGTTCAGTCAAGTGCTTCTGTTTCTCCCAGAACACGGGAATCCACTCATCTGAGACGGTATACTTTCCCAGAGCACAGGCGATGATGCGCCGACGTTGCATGCTGCTATCAAATAACTGATCAATCAAACGCGGCGAGGCGGCGCGGAGGCAGTCCGCATCGCGGAACAGAACACCAAGATATAGCGAATCAATAATTGACTCATCTTGGATAGCCATCTGCACCGCACGCTTCAACACCTTATCGCTCTTAGCTGTGCGCAACATAGTCTCTACAGCTCTCCATGCGCTGTACGTCGACTGATCGTCGAAGAAACCAGCAAGTGCCGCCTCCGCCTCGGCACATGGGCAGTTGTCTTGTAGGAGACATGCGGCTCGGAGACTGGTATATCCTCCTCCATGGAGCAGTTGAGCTAAGTGCCTTACCGCAGCGTTTCGGTGTTCTGTCCTCAGTAGGTGTTCGGCTGCCCACACGCTTGCCCATGATCCTCTGTCCATCAGGGTGGACAAGGCGGCGATGGCGCTGTCGCGACGTTCCGTATCGAAGAGACTCTCGCTCGCATCCAGGACTATCCGGTCGTGTTCATCCATGAGATTATGAGCGAGTGTAGTTAATGACTCGATACGATGCTCAGAATGCATTAGTGTGGACGCTGCGCCGATGCATATCTCGGGACTGGAATCATGCATGAGGCGATAGACGGCGGCAGTATCGCGCAGCAGGATTTGCTTGATCTGGGTGTGTCAAGTAAACTGTGCTTCTGCCCTCACCGGTCGTGTCAGGCAACGACGTGTTTGACCCGGTCCGGGAAGAACACCGCCAGTTGCGCCAGTATCTGCCCCCAGTTGGGCACCCGCATCGTCCACTTGCGGGTCA
>JANYKG010000072.1 GCA_025358205.1 Armatimonadota bacterium | reverse complement strand
CAGTCAAGGAAACCAGCAAGGTTCTTGCTATTCGCGGGCGTGTGTTCCCTTCAACTGTACAGAATGTCACCCTGCAGGCCGAAATGGCGGATGGGAGCATCGTGTGCGGCGAGACGGATATCGTCAGATATCCCCAGCCGATCAAACGGATATGTCTCGTTCCTGAGGATGTCAAACCGCTTCAGGAAGCACTGGACGCGATACGATTGGCAGACGCTATTGTCATAGGGCCGGGGAGTGTGTATACCAGCATCATCCCGAACCTCCTCGTAAACGGCATCGTGGACGCCATTACCGATTCGCCTGCCGTGAAGATCTACGTCTGCAACGTTATGACACAGCCGGGAGAGACAGATCATTTCCTGGCGTCCGATCACATAAAAGCCATCCGTGAGCATACAGGGAAAAGGCTGTTCTCTTACGTCCTGATCAACAAAGAAGTCCCCTCGCTTCGACTTCTCGAAAAATACCACCACCTGGGCGCTGAATTAGTTTCGCCTGATGTAGATGTGATCCGCGAAATGGGGTACAAACCGATTACGGGGAACTTCATCAGCCAGACGGAAGTGGTACGTCACGACCCGCAGGAACTGGCGCAGGCGATACTCAGGCTGGTGTTTGAAAAATCCTTCGTCCCCAGATAGCGCGTAACTTGACACACGAGCGCGTGGGAAGTTAAAATACGTTGGTACGTGGCAGGTAACGCTATGACTGATAGCAGTCATGTCATGCTGCTAGCCTGGATTATTCATGAACTGAATAATCCAGGGCATTCGGAGCATTATTCACGTTGTTCGTGAATAATGCGGGCTAAGTCGCATAGTCGGAACGGTAGTCCCTTCCGGCAATTTCACACCTGACAAGGAGGTTCACCCAGTGGCTGTCAAAGTAGGAATCAACGGTTTTGGACGCATCGGCCGACTAACCCTGCGCGCTATCCTCGAGAAGTATCCGAACGAGATCGAGGTTGTGGCGCTGAACGATTTGGTTGACTCCAAGACCAACGCTGCACTCTTCAAGTATGACTCGAACTACGGCGTATTCGCCGGCGACGTGTCCTACGAAGAGAAGGATATTGTGGTAAACGGCAAGAAGATCAACGTATATTCAGAGAGAGATCCCGCGAATATCCCGTGGTCAGACCACAACGTTGACATCGTTATCGAGTCCACCGGTTTCTTCACATCAGCGGAGAAGGCCGGAGCACACAAGAAGGGTTCGGTCAAGAAGGTCATCATCAGCGCACCCGCGAAGGGTGAGGATATCACCATCGTCCTCGGCGTGAACGAAGAGAAGTACGATGCCGCCAACCATCACATCGTCTCCAACGCGTCATGTACCACCAACTGCCTTGCCCCGTTTGCCAAGGTTATCCTTGACAACTTTGGCATTCAGAAGGCTTTCATGACCACCGTTCATGCTTACACGAACGATCAGAAGGTCCAGGATCAGGCTCACAGCGACCTCCGCAGAGCGCGTGCCGCCGCCCTGAGCATCATCCCGACGACTACCGGTGCGGCTAAGGCAGTTTCGCTGGTTATCCCTGAGCTGAAAGGCAAAATGGACGGACTCGCACTGCGCGTGCCGACCCCCACAGTCTCACTGGTAGACCTGGTCGTCATCACAGATAAGGAAGTCACAGCTCAGCAGATCAACGATGCCCTCAAGGCTGCCGCGAACGGCCGCATGAAGGGTTACCTCGGCGTATGCGAAGAGCCGCTGGTATCAGTTGACTTCAAGCAGAATCCGCTCTCATCCATCGTAGACGGTCTGTCCACGATGGTTCTTGGCGGCAACATGGTCAAGGTCCTGTCCTGGTATGACAATGAGTGGGGTTACTCCTGCCGAGTTGCCGACCTCATTGACTTCATGGTGAAGAAGGGTCTGTAAGTCTCTGCCATACTTGGTGAGACCGTAATCTAGCGTATGAGAGGGTCAGGGTTTGCGTGCAATGCACAGTATTCCCTGACCCTCAATACCGTAAGAGGGGGCTTTGAGAAAATGAATAAGAAGACCGTGAAGGATGTAGAGGTAAACGGTAAACGCGTACTCGTTCGAGTGGATTTCAACGTGCCGCAGGATGAGACCGGAAAGATCACAGACGACAACCGCATCACAGCCGCACTGCCTACCATCCAGTACCTGATTGACCACGGAGCCAAAGTGGTCCTGGTTTCGCACCTGGGGCGTCCGAAAGGTGTAACGGAAAGCCTGCGCATGAACCCCATCGCAGATCGCTTGTCGGAGCTTCTGGGCAAACCCGTGAAGAAGATGGATGACTGCATCGGCCCAGACGTTGAGGCGGCGGTCAATGCAATGAAATCAGGCGACGTTATGCTGTTGGAGAACGTCCGCTTCTACAAGGAAGAGGAAGCGAACGATCCTGATTTTGCCAAGAAGTTGGCGGCATTGGCTGACATCTACGTGAACGACGCATTCGGAACCGCGCACCGCGCACACGCATCTACTGAGGGAGTTGCGCATCTGGTCAAGTCAGCCGTAGCCGGGTTCCTGATGCAGAAAGAGATTGACTACCTCGGGAACGCAGTCAGCAACCCGAAGCGGCCTTTCGTTGCCATTCTCGGCGGCGCCAAGGTCAAGGACAAAATTCCCGTCATCGAGTGCCTCATCGAGAAGGTAGATACGCTGCTCATCGGCGGCGGCATGGCATACACTTTCCTCAAGGCCAAGGGTTTCGAGATCGGTAAGTCCCTGCTGGATGAGGGAAGCTTCGATCTCTGCAAGGACCTAATGGCTAAGGCCGCTGCCAAGGGTGTCAACTTTGAGCTTCCGGTTGACATACTGGCAGCTACTGAGCTTTCCCCCAACGCGCAGACCAAAATCGTCTCCGCAGAAGGTATCCCCGCTGATATGATGGGCGTGGACATCGGCCCGGAATCCATGAAGAAGTTCGCGAAATTCGTCGCCGAGGCCGGCACGGTTGTCTGGAACGGTCCCATGGGCGTCTTCGAGATGGAGCCGTTCGCAAAGGGAACCAGAGCCATCGCTCAGGCCATGGCGGACTCAAACGGCGTTACCATAGTAGGCGGCGGCGACTCTGCGGCGGCAGTCGAGCAGATGGGGTTTGCGGACAAGATGTCGCACGTCTCCACCGGCGGCGGCGCGTCGCTAGAGTTCCTTGAAGGCAAGGCGCTCCCCGGTCTCGTTGCTTTGAATGACAAGTAGAAAGGGATAGTGTTTCAATGCGTAAACCAATTATTGCCGGAAACTGGAAGATGAACAAAACAATCGGCGAGGCCAAGGATTTCGTCGAGGCTTTCCGCGTGGAAGTGGCATCAGTAAAGGACGTGGAGATCCTCCTATGCCCGCCATACCTTGCAGTCCACGAAGTGGCGCAGCGGTGCCAGGGTACGAACATCGCCGTCGCAGGTCAGGACGTGTTCTGGAAAGAGTCCGGCGCATACACCAGCCAGGTGTCCGCCAAGATGCTTCTGGATGCAGGCGCTGAGTTCACGCTCATCGGCCACTCCGAGACGAGAGGCCGCTTTGGTAAGGAAGACATGACGGAGGGTCAGTTCGCCTTCTTCGCGGAGAGCGACGAGACCGTCAACTGCAAGATCAAGGTTGCGCTGGCCGCCGGACTGAAGCCGATCATGTGCTGCGGAGAGACCTACAACGAGCGCCAGGCTGGAAACACCGACTCTGTTATCAAGGGGCAGGTGAAGAACGGTCTTGCCGACCTCACCGCCGAGCAGGTTGGCGGCATGGTCGTCGCCTACGAACCCGTGTGGGCCATCGGTACCGGCGAAGTCTGCAGCACTCCTGAAGCTCAGCGAGTCTGTGCCATGATCCGCGCGAAGATCGCCAAGCTGTTCGGCGACGTCGCTGCCGAGTCAGTCCGCATCCAGTACGGCGGAAGCGTGAAGCCTGACAATGCGAAGGAACTGCTCAGCCAGCCGGACATTGACGGCGCGCTGGTCGGCGGAGCGAGCCTGAAGGTTCCCGACTTCGTTGGCATAATCAAGGCCATCTGAAACGACTAGGCCCGAAGAATATCGCAATAAGTCACGCAAGGTGGGCAGAATCAGTTCTGTTCGCCTTGCGTGAAACCGTCAGTATGTAGTATTATCTATGAGTTTGGCACTCTCCAACTCTGAGTGCCAAATTTGAGTACGAATGTCTGGAATGGAGGTGCATTAGCATTGCTTAAACCACTAGGTGATCGGATTGTTATCAAGCCGACAGCGGCTGAAGAAATGACCAAGGGCGGCATCGTGCTGCCGGATTCCGCAAAAGAGAAGCCCCGCGAGGGTGAGGTTCTGGCGGTTGGTCCCGGTAAGGTTCTGGATACCGGCGTCAAGGTTCCCATGGAAGTCAAGCTGGGCGACAAGGTCATGTACTCCAGGTACGGCGGTACCGAGGTCAAGATCGGCTCAGATGAGTACGTGATTCTGCGTCAGGACGACGTGCTGGCGATCTCCGAGTAAGGTAGAGGAGGGAAGATAGTGGCAAAGGAACTCAGGTTCAACGAACCCGCAAGACGCGCATTGGAGCGCGGCGTGAATACATTGGCCGACGCTGTGAAGGTTACGCTCGGCCCCAAGGGCAGGAACATCGTCCTGCAGAAGAAGTATGGCTCTCCGTCCGTGGTAAACGACGGCGTGACCATCGCGAAAGAGATTGAAGTAGAGGATCGCTTCGAGAACATGGGCGCACAGCTCGTGCGTGAAGTCGCATCCAAGACGAACGACGTGGCAGGCGACGGCACCACCACAGCTACCGTCCTCGCACAGGCTATCGTGCGCGAAGGACTCAAGAACGTGGCAGCCGGCTCGAACCCCATGCTCATCAAGCGCGGCATTGACAAGGCAGTCGCGGTTCTGGTCGAGGAAATCGGCAAGATGAGCAAGCCGGTCGAAAGCCGTGAGCAGATCGCCAAGGTCGCAGCCATCTCCGCCAACGATGCAGAGATCGGCGAGCTGATCGCAGAGGCCATGGACAAGGTTGGCAAGGACGGCGTCATCACCGTCGAGGAATCAAAGGTCGCCGCCACCAGCCTGGAGATCGTGGAAGGCATGCAGTTCGACAAGGGGTACATGTCACCATACATGGTCACCGATCCCGAGCGCATGGAAGCGGTCATGGAAGACCCCTACATCCTCCTCTATGAGAAGAAGATCTCCGCCATCGCCGACCTCGTACCCGTTCTGGAGAAGGTCGTCCGCACGGGTAGGGGACTGGTCATCATCGCAGAAGACGTCGAGGGCGAGGCGCTGGCTACACTCGTAGTCAACAAGCTCCGCGGCACCATCAACGCCATCGCGGTCAAGGCTCCAGGGTTCGGAGATCGCCGTAAAGCCATGATGGAAGACCTCGCAATCCTCACCGACGGCAAGTTCATTACAGAGGACCTTGGTCTGAAGCTGGAGAATGCCGACCTGCCGATGCTCGGCCAGGCCAAGAAGGTAGTGGTCACCAAAGAAGACACCACCATCATCGAAGGCAAAGGCCCGGCAGCGGCGGTTCAGGGACGAGTTGCCCAGATCAAGCGCCAGATTGACGAGACCGATTCCTCATACGACAAAGAGAAGCTTCAGGAAAGACTCGCGAAGCTTGCAGGCGGCGTGGCGGTCATCCAGGTCGGCGCGGCAACCGAGACCGAGCTGAAGGAAAAGAAGCTCCGCATAGACGACGCACTCTCCGCGACCCGTGCGGCCGTGGAAGAGGGCGTAGTCCCCGGCGGCGGCGTCACCCTACTGCTCCTGCAGTCCTCCCTTGATAAGATGGAAGGCACGCGGGAAGAACTGGTTGGTATCGCCATCGTCCGACGGGCATTGGAAGAGCCGATCCGGCAAATCGCGGCGAACTCCGGGGCGGAAGGCTCCATCGTCGTGGACAACATCAAGGCAGCGGCCAAGGGCGTTGGCTTCAACGCTGTTAACGGCCAGTATGAAGACATGATCAAGGCCGGCATCATTGACCCCGCGAAGGTAACTCGTGTGGCCATTGAGAACGCGGCGAGCATCGGTTCCATGCTCCTCACCACAGAGTGTCTGGTAGCCGACATCCCAGAGCCAGAGAAGGCTCCTATGGGCGGCGGCGGTCCCGGCATGGGTGGAATGGGCGGCATGGGCGGCGGAATGCCTGGGATGTACTAGAAGGCGGCGGGAACGAACGTCGAACGTCCAACGTTCAACTCCCAACTTCCAACAAAGGAACAGAAACAGAGGGGGAGTCTGGGAAACCAGGCTCCCTTTTGACTTTCTACTCCCCACCTTGACCTGTAGCAGAAGGGTCCCTTTTCTCACGACTGGGGTGAGGGGCCGGAAAGACGACTCCACGGTCAGGTCTCCGCCGGCTGGTTGTCTCCCCAGACGCGGGCGAGGGTTGCCTGAATCTTCTTTTCCATTCGGGATATCAGTTCGCGGTTGGCATTCACCAGCGCCTGCTCAGCCTCGATCTCCGCGACGATGGATTGCTGTGTGGAGAGTGGTGGAAGGGGTAACTGCAGTCTTTTGAGTATGTCCACCGAAGCAACGTTTCTTATTGCCGCACCGAACGCCACACTCTCAATGGCATCCAGAAAGCTCACGCTGTCCATCCACAGCTTGAGGAATTGGACCAGTAGCTGCTCAGTAACTCTGAGTCTCAGCAATGCTTGGTTGATGACACCTTGCGGCGCGTCTTCAGGAAGGATGGCGGTACGCCCCATCGTTCCTGAGCAAGACATGATGATATCTCCCGGCAGGGCCGCAAACCCCCTCATCTCTTTGTACTTATCCCCATCAATGAAGTATCGGAAAGAGCCGAAGTCATTTGAGATTGCGTGGCCCTGCTCATAAACAGCATAACCTTTCTTCACGAATACTTCCTTTTTTAGGCTACCCCCGAATGGTCCGCGTTTGAACAGGCATATCTCTCCCAGCTCTACCATCGGCCAGGAGGGGTCAATGGAGATGTGGGGACGGTAGTTATCCACCACGGTGCGGGCGCCGTCTATGACTTTCTGATAGCCCTCGATCTCCCCGACGATTTCCTTCTGCACCTCCATCGGCCTCGTTGAGGATTTCGATTAAATAGCGATCCAAAAGCCTGGTGCGTTTGGGCCTTAACACATGGGCATGGTTGTTAACCCAGACTTTTCCTTCCACAGAGAATGCAGTCTTATCACTTGCCTGCCATTTTGCTCCATCTTCGCCAACGAGAACAAGTGGTTCATCGAATAGGTAACCTTCTACATGATCCAAAATTCCCGTTGCCCCGTAATATGGATAAGGGCCAGAGTTTCTGTCGTGCTTTGTGATAGGTCGTCGCAATGAATCGAGAATCTCCACCACTTCACCTAGAAGTACATGCGGGTACTGAGATGATCGCTGCCCATTCTCCCGGTAGCGTTCTCCGCTTAGGTTGTAGTCGCCGTTTGCGGCGAGCTTGGTCTTTGGGACAATCAGGGCTGAGGGAGTCTCTGTGGACAGGGTGGACGGGAGGGAGATCATATACGACTTTAGGAATGCGGTGGCGGCGGGGAGGTCGTTCTTGTCTATCTCCCGCCTCTGCGCGCCCAGGCCAAAGCCGTCATTCTCCACCTTGTAGAACGCTATCGAGTCGGTCCTCTTCGCCAGAGACTTGTCCAGAATCAGAATAGAAGTCTTCACACCTGAGTAAGGATTGAACACACCCGCAGGCAGCGAGACAACCGCCACCAGATACTCCTCCACCAGCATCTTCCGCAGTTGTTTGTATGCGGTCTGGCTTTGGAAGATGATCCCCTCCGGCACAATGATCGCAGCTCGTCCGTTCGGCTTAAGATGCTCCGCCATGTAGTCCACAAAGAGCACCTCGCTCCGCTTGCTCTGGACCGAGAAGCGCTTGTGGGGCACGATGCCCCCCTTCGGCGACATAAACGGCGGATTGGCGAGGATGACATCCGCGTAATCGTTCCATCGGTCCTGACTGGAAAGAGTGTCGTACTCATAGATATGCGGGTCAGCAAATCCGTGGAGATACATATTCACCAGAGAGAGGCGCACCATGTCCGGCGAGATATCGTAGCCGTGGAAGTTCTTTGCCAGACGGCCCCGCTCATCAGGGGTGAGAGTGGAGACGGACTCAGCGGTGTTTGTCTTCAGGATATGCTTGTAGGCAGAGATGAGGAATCCGGCAGTCCCGCAGGCCGGGTCAAGCACGGACTCCGTCTTCTTGGGGTCAATAACCTCTACCATGAAATCAATGATGTGCCGAGGAGTGCGGAACTGCCCGGCATCGCCCTGGCTGCCCAGTACAGAGAGCAGATATTCGAAGGCATCGCCCAGCTTCTCGCTGTGATCGTAGTTGAACTCGTCAATGACCTTGAGAAACATCTTCAGCGTTTCGGGATCGCGGTAGGGTAGAAAGGCATTCTTGAAGATGTTGCGGAAGAGCAGGGGAATGCCGGGGTTCTCCGGCATCTTGGCGATGGCCTCTGCATAGAGGTTCAGCGTTTCATGGCCGCCCAGACCTGACCGCATGAGCTTTGCCCAGCCGTAGCGCTGGAACTCACCCGCGAAGAACTTACGCTTGCCGCCCAACTCCTCGCTCTCCGCGTCCATATCGTCCATAAACTTGTAGATCAGGGCGATGGTGATCTGCTCCACCTGGCTCTTGGGATCGGGCACTTTGCCGACAAGGATATCCCTGGCGGTATCTATGCGGCGTCTGGTGTCAGTGTTCAGCAATGCAACTTCCTATTCTTCGGTGGACTTGGTGGACGGTTTGGACTGAGTGGAGCGAAACGCGCGGTTCTCCGAGCGGATGCGGTAGAGGCGCTCGGTGAAACCGCCTTCCGTCTCGAAGGCCTTGGCCTGGGTGGCTATCTGTCTGTCCAGCAGACTGCACGCTACGTTAAGCAGCGCCAGCGCGGCATTGGCGGCAATCTCCGGGAACGTGGCCTGTCCACCCGGTCCACTTGGTCTACTCTGTCCATGTTCTTCGCGCACCCACTGAGCAACTTCCTCCATGGTAGCGCACCTGCGGTCTATAAGTCTTTGCCTGCGGATATCATCCCGATCCCAGAGCGGGAGTCCGCGCTGTCGCAGAAAATCCTCGTAGTCAAGCCGAAGTTCTTCGAGACTAGCCCTCGCCACGTTGGTGAGCTTGATCTCCATCTTCCTGGAGGTTCCCGAGGCCTGACTTCCTTCTGCTATGTTCTGCACGCCGGACCGCGCCGCCTGCACCATTTGATCATGAGTTCGGCTGCGTTTTTCCACGTAACTGTCGCAGAAGCGGACGGTCATGTCATAGACCAGTTGCGCCAACTGAAAGCTCTTCAGCTTGCGGTATCCACCGTGTTTCGGTATCAGCGGTTCGCCGGCTGTCATTTCTTCGTTCCTTCATGAGACAAACTGGTTTAACTGCACATAGTCCTTGACGTAGTTCGGTATGAGGGTTCGGTACTTCTCCGGCACAGCGCGGTAATCGCGGGTGGTAAAGGATGCGTTAGTGGCGAGATCGGTGAAGCTGCCGGTTTCGATGATGTGGCGCACCATGTCGTTTGTGACGTAGGCCTTGAAGTAGGTCTTGATGGCCGGGATGTCCCGCGCTTCCCCTGGTTTGTAATCCGCGACGAACTTGGCGAACTCCTCTTCCAGCAATTCGTCTTTGGACTTGAAGCTGGGGATGAGGCCGAAGACCTTCTCCAGAATCTCGCGGAGCGTCAGCCGGCGATCCACGGCGGCGGCTTTGCGCAGCTTTTCAAGTGTGTAGTATTCCTCGGGTTTGTCGAGCACCTCGCGGTTTACGTAGTCAATGACCTTGTCCCACTGTCCGGCTTCCACGGCCGTAGCGATCATCTTGTTCTCACGCACGACATCTTCGAACTTCTGGAAGAACATGCGGTCAATCTTCATCCCCTCGCGCCCGATGACCTCTTCGCTGATCGAGGCGATGAGATCGTCGCCCTTGTGCTCGTACATTCCTCCGGGCGGTGGTGGCGGCGGATACGGGCCGGGGTCGGTGCGCTTATCACGAGGTTGAGGGAGTTTTATTACTTCGTCGTATATGAACTTTTCTTCGAAGAACTCGCAGGTCGCGAAGAAGTCGAAGAGCTTGAAGGCGGTCTTCTGCGGCTGGAGCACGCCGTCCCTAATAGTATCGTCGAAGAGTTGCTCCAGGAAATCATGCTTACGTGTGCCGCGACCCTTGATCTGGATAAAGTCGGTGGGCGAGAATACCGGGCGGAAAAGGCCGAGATTCAGTATGTCCGTGCAATCGTACCCGGTGGTCATCATGCCGACGGTGACGCAGATACGCGCATTGCTGGTCTTGTAGGCAGGCAGGAAGTTCGCCGAACCAAGCAGGTTGTTATTGGCGAAGTTAATGGTGAACTGCTGGGCGTCGGGAATCTGCGAAGTGACCTGAACGGCGAAGTCAGAATGATACTTGCCAGGAAACATGCGATCTGCCATCTGATTAAGGATCTGCGCTATCTTGGCCGCGTGGTTCTGGCTGACCGCGAAGACGATGGACTTGCCGACTTCACCGCTGACGGGATCGCGCAGGGCATTTTCCAGGAAGGTCTTGCAGAATAACTGGTTGGTCGCATCAGCGAAGAACCGCTTCTCGTATTCGCGCTGCTGGAATACCTCGGTGGTGTCTTCCCCGGTCTCGTCAGTGAATGACGCAATGTAGCCCTTATCCGAGAGCAACTGCGTGGTGATGTCCGTGCGGGCATCCACAACCGTGGGATTGATGAGATAGCCTGCGTCAACACCGTCAAGCAGGGAATAGCGGAAGGTTGGCTCGCTGCTCTCGCAGCCGAATGTGCGGTAGGTATCCAGGAGCAGGCGGCGCTCGGCCTCGCGCGGGTCGCGGGTGGTTGGGTTGCTGTGATCGAACCGCTTGAGATAGTCCTTCGGCGTGGCGGTAAGTCCAAGCTTGTAGCCGATGAAGTAGTCAAACACCGCGCGGGCATTGCCGCCGATAGACCGGTGTGCTTCATCTGAAATGACCAAGTCAAAATCGGTCGGCGAGAAGAGGCGCTGATACTTGTTGTTGAAGAGCAGCGACTGGACTGTGGTGACGACGATCTCCGCATGCTGCCAGTCGTCCCGGTTCTCCTTGTAGATGACGGTCTGGAAGTCGGCGGAGAGCAGCGCCTTGAACGCCTTCTTGGCTTGATCCTCCAACTCCAGGCGGTCTACCAGGAACAGCACGCGCCGGGCGTTGCCGGAACGGAGGAAGAGCTTGATGACGGCGGCGGCGGTGAGCGTTTTGCCGGTGCCCGTAGCCATCTCGAACAGGAAGCGGTCCTTGCCTTCGTTGGCAGCCCGCTGAAGCGCGTGGATAGCCTTCAACTGATATGGACGAAGGAAGCGTAGTTTGTTATCCCTGACGAAGGTGGGCCGTTCTGCCTCATTACGCCACGCGGCCTCGGACTGGTAGTTGGGGCGCAGGGTAAGGACGATGTAGTCATCGCCGACCTCGTCATCTATGAGCCGTTGCGGATGAGGCGTGACCTGTTGATAGCCAATGACCGAATCAGGGGTAGGGAAGGACGTGATCATGTAGGGATTGCCGCGCTCCAGATCCCAGAAGTAGTGCAGATTGCCGTTTGAGAGAATGACAAACCGGCAGTTTTGGGATTTGGCGTACTTGCGAGCCTGCTCCTTGCCAACGAGCGGGTTCTTGTCCTCTGATTTGGCCTCAAGTACGATGAACGGAAAGCTTTTGGTATCAAGCAGAAGGAAGTCAATCGCGCCTTTGGTGGTCTTTTCGAAGTCTTCGCCCAGGGCGTCAAGGTCGGCGGACTTGATAGTGACGCTCGGTTCAAGCCTAATGTTGGCGGGTGAGCTTCCTTCCGCGAAGAAACGCCAAGCTGCGTCTTCGAGCAGCTTGTTGATCTTGATACGAGATGTGGCTTCTTTGTTTGCCATTCGTCGGTATCTCCACGCGGCGTTTGCCTTGCAGTTCAGGAAGCTATCGTCCCATTTTAGTCAATTGCTCGGCGGGTGTCAAACTTCGGGTTGACTGCGGCCAAGGAACGGTGGTATTGCTCCACGGAATTGCGAGGCGGAGCAGGCACGCGAAAAAGATTGTCGAATTACCTGCAAGTTGCCTTGACACGCGGAGAGCGGTCTGCTAGAATTAGCCGTGTACAGGGAGCCGTGATCTGCTTCCGTCCTCAGCGCAGACTCACACTTCCCGCCAACCATTTTGCTCGTCCGTCGTGGCGGCGGACGGTATTACTGTCATCCCAAACTTCACACTTCAGATCGGCGCCTGGTATATTCATGAGCAACCTCGATTATCTTCAAGAACATGTAGTAGTCATTGATTTCGGCGCGCAGTACAGCCAGCTTATCGCCCGCAGGGTGAGGGAATGCAAGGTTTACTGCGAAATTCTGCCCTTCACGACCACAGCGGAGCAACTGGCGGCGCGGAAGCCGACGGGTATTATCCTCTCTGGCGGCCCGTCCAGCGTATACGAAGAAGGCGCACCTCACTTGGACCCAAAGGTCTTCGACCTCGGAATCCCCATGCTTGGTATATGCTACGGCATGCAGTTGATGGGACACACCCTGAAAGGCAAGGTCGGCCCTGGGAGCAAGCGCGAGTACGGCAAGACCGAGGTGCAGGTACACGACACATCGGACCTGCTCAGCGGCCTTGACAGCGAGATCATCGCGTGGATGAGCCATGGGGACTCCGTGCTCGAAGTACCCGAGGGCTTCCGTTCACTGGCGTGCAGCGCGAACACAAAGAACGCGGCAATGGCCAACGCCGACGGCAAGATGTACGGCGTGCAGTTTCACCCCGAGGTGGTTCACACACCCAAGGGCAAGCAGATACTGGAGAACTTCCTGTACGGCGCGTGCGGGTGCAAGGGGCTGTGGACGATGCAGGGGTTCATTGCCGAAGCCACCGAGCGAATACGCAAGCAGGTGGGGCAGGGGAACGTGATCTGCGGGCTGAGCGGGGGCGTGGATTCCTCCGCAGTGGCCGTGCTGCTGCACAACGCGATCGGCGACCAACTAACGTGCATCTTCGTGAACAACGGCGTGCTGCGGAAAGGCGAGGCTGACATGGTTCAGCAGACCTTCCGCGACACTTTCAAGATCAAGCTGGACTACGTGGATGCCGAGGACCGTTTCCTTGACAAGCTGGCGGGTGTGAGTGACCCGGAGAAGAAGCGGAACATCATAGGCCGCGAATTCGTCCGAATATTTGAGGAAGAAGCCGCTAAGTTTGGCGATGCAAAGTTTCTGGCTCAGGGTACAATATACCCGGACGTGATCGAAAGCGGGACCAGCGTCGCCGCGACCATCAAGAGCCACCACAACGTGGGCGGACTGCCGGACGACATGACGATGGAACTGGTTGAACCGCTAAGACAGCTTTTCAAGGACGAGGTTCGACTGGTCTGCAAGGAACTTGGGCTGCCCGACGAGATTGCATGGCGTCATCCATTCCCCGGTCCCGGCCTGGCGGTGAGGTGCGTGGGCGAGATCACCAAAGAGCGGCTGGACATTCTGCGCGAAGCGGATGCGATCATCATCGAGGAGATTCGCGCGGCTGGGCTGTACAACGAGCTATGGCAGGTATTCGGCGTGCTGCTGCCGGTGCGGAGCGTGGGTGTGATGGGCGACCAGCGAACCTACGCGCACCCGATTGTTCTGCGGGCAGTGACCAGTGAAGACGCGATGACTGCGGACTGGGCGAAACTGCCTTACGAGGTGTTGGAGCGCATCAGCAGCAGGGTGATAAACGAGGTCAAGGGCGTGAACCGCTTGCTTTATGATATCAGTTCCAAGCCGCCTTCAACGATTGAGTGGGAGTAGGGTGGGGGAGTGGACGTACCTGAGGTTCTGCTCGATGCCGACCGGATAGCGCGGCGTGTGCGTGAACTGGGCGCTGAGATATCCGCTGACTACAGCGAGACCGGCTTGGTTGTGATCGGGGTGCTGAAGGGATCGTTCATCTTTCTGGCCGATCTGGTTCGCGAGATTACGGCGCCGGTGATTGTAGACTTCGTTTCCATGTCCAGTTATGGCTCCTCGACTTGTTCATCCGGCATCGTGCGGGTGACGAAAGACCCGGACGTGGATGTTGAAGGCAAACACGTTTTGATAGTTGAGGATATAGTGGACACCGGCTGGACGCTGAAGATGAGCTGCCTGGCGGAGAATCTGCAGGCCGGCGGTGCGGCGAGCGTGCGAGTCTGCACACTCTTGGACAAGCCGTGTCGGCGCAAAGTGGACGTACACTTGGACTACGTAGGTTTTGAAGCACCGAATGAGTTTGTGGTGGGCTATGGGCTGGATTTCGACGGGCTGTACCGCAACCTGCCTTACATCGGCGTGCTGAACTGTGAGTATCAGGAGGACTAGGTAGTAATATTTCTGTGGACAGTATCAAGGAAATGTGGTATAATTACCAGTGAGAGGAAGGATTTCGATTAAGCCAACTTCGGCAAAGCGAAATCCTCACCAAATCTCAACACCAGCAAGCGCTCCTTTCAAGCTCAATCATCCCTGGTCATCCCATTATGTCGCAGTTTGTGAGCCTTTCAGGGTTCCTGCGACTCATTCATAATATCCAACGTAATCTTTAGGAAGAGGAGTATCCCTCATGGACGGAATCGAATTAGCGGAACTGGACAACAAAACGCAGGAAGAGATCCAGGAAATAGCAAAGGAGATGGGCATTGATGCGCCGGACTCCCCAAGACAGGATCTCGTGTTCAAGATTCTGCAAGCCCAGACGGAACAGAGCGGACTCATGTTCGGTCAGGGTGCATTGGAGATATTGCCGGATGGGTGGGGGTTCCTGCGAAAGAGCACGAATATCACACCTGATCCCACCGATATATACGTCTCACAGTCGCAGATCAAGAGATTTGGGTTGAAAACGGGTGATACGGTCTCCGGACAGGTAAGGCCGCCAAAGGACACGGAGAAGTATTATGGACTGCTTCGCGTTGAGGCAGTGAACGGATTGGACCCTGAGGTCGCCCGCAAACGCGTGAACTTTGATGACCTGATCCCGATATACCCAAACGAACGGATAGTCCTAGAGACCACTGCGGAAAACATATCGGCGCGGTTCATTGACCTGATCGCCCCTATCGGCAAAGGTCAGCGCGGCCTGATCGTCGCGCCGCCGAAAGCGGGCAAAACGACTCTGCTAAAAACTATCGCCAATAGCGTGACGGCCAACCATCCTGAGATTGTTCTCATGGTTCTGCTGATTGACGAGCGACCCGAGGAAGTTACGGATATTCGGCGGTCGGTTAAGGGCGATGTGGTCAGCTCCACCTTCGACGAAACGCCCGAAAACCACATGCGCGTGACCGATATGGTGTTGGAAAAAGCCAAACGGTTGGTGGAATCGGGCAAGGACGTGGTAGTTTTGCTGGACAGCCTGACCAGACTTGCCAGGGCGTCCAACCTCACGGTTAACCCGAGCGGCAGGACTCTCTCAGGCGGTCTAGACCCGTCCGCATTGTATAGACCGAAGCGGTTCTTCGGTGCGGCAAGAAACATCGAGGGCGGCGGAAGTCTCACGATTTTGGCCACATGCCTAGTGGAAACCGGCAGCCGCATGGATGACGCCATTTTCGAGGAGTTCAAGGCTACCGGCAATACTGAGCTGGTTTTGGACAGATCGCTTGCGGAGAGAAGGCTGTACCCGGCAATTGACGTAAAGAGGTCAGGCACCAGGCATGATGAACTGCTCTTTGATGAGGAAACTCTGAGCCGGATATGGCAGCTTCACAAACTCTTGGCGGCGCTGGATTCCGTGCAGGCGACGGAACTACTGATAGACCGACTGCGGCACACCAAGGCGAACGTGGACTTCTTCAAGATAGTGGAGAAGACCATGGACAAGAGCGTCAAGAGCAACGGTCAGTAAGCAATGAGTGAGGTTTTGGCCGTTTGGGGCCATAATACTAGTGTGGAACACGGAGGCATAGTGCTGTGAGCGCGGATGACGAACAAATCGGCCCTGGTTTTGGCGAGGATAAGCCTGATAATGGTGAGGGTTCGGGAAATCCGTCTGACCCACTGAACGAGGGTTTCACATCGGAACTCGAAAACAGGCAGCCGCGACAAATAGTAGAGATCGAAGTCCAGGTCGTGGGTGTTTACGAACACCAGGAACAGGGGCAAACCCCTGGGTTCTCACCGCCGGCCTTTGTGTTACTCCGCGACAAGGACAGCAGACAGGTTCTGATTTTCATTGGTAGAGCAGAGGCATTCGCGATATCGCTCGCACTTGAAGAAAAATCCGTGGATCGGCCTCTTACGCATGACCTCATGAAGAACATCATTGACCACCTCGGCGTCACGATTGACCGCATACTGATAGATGATATATGGCAGGAGACGTACTATGCCAAAATCACTCTGAATCTGGGCGACAAAACAGTGCAGATAGATGCAAGGCCGAGCGATGCCATTGCGCTTGGACTAAGAGCGAAAGCCCCGATATTCATGGCAGAGTACGTGTTGGAGCAGGCGTCAATCAGCGAAGATATACCTGATGGTCCTGAATGAAGACAGTCTCGTAGTAAGTAGACTTAATTTGTAACGCTGCCCAGAAGCGTCCGCGCAGAGCAATTCTCATACTGCAAATACAAACCCCCGGATGGCTATGGAAAACCAAGGACTGAGCATAGGGGGGTTTTTGGGAAACTGGAATGTAACATAACATATATTATCGGACTGTCTCTTCCTGTCCGAATTTGAGTGATCTATAAGGGGATGTGTTCTCAGGCGGCTGTTTCGCGCAAACGTTGGATTCCAGACTCAATTTCTCTGATCTGATCCTGGCACTGGGCGATGATATCCTTCGCATCGCGCAGTTTCATTTCCGGTTCTTCTTCGCGCAACGCGTAGATTATGGCGGCAGCCGCTAGCGCTCCCAGCACTCCAGCAGTTATTCCAACTATCAACGGCCAGCTTGTTCTGTTATCTTCCACGGATCGCGTCCTCCGTCAGTATTTGTAGAGAAAATCAAGATACGTCGTACACTTTTGATTGGCCGGACCGTTTATCAGGCGCGCCGCTATCGGTCTTGAGAATGCGCCGTACAAAGGATACCAGTTCCACAGGGTTGAACGGCTTTGTCAGGTAGAGGTCCACCCCGGACTGCCACCCTCGGAACACATCGGTATCCTGTGTCTTAGCAGTTAACATAATAACCGGTATATCTCGTGTCGCCGCGTTTCTGCGCATGTGCTGCAGGACCTCGAACCCGTCCATATGCGGCATCATAACATCCAGTATGACTAGATCCGGATTCTCGTCCTGAATCTTCTGGAGAGCTTCTTTGCCATCGTAGGCCGTAATGACCTGAAAGCCGTGCCGCTCCAGGTTCGACTTAACCACCGTCACGATATTTTTTTCATCATCAACGGCCAGAATTTTCCTCGGCATGATCGCGTACTCCTCTCAGACGTGCCATTTCAGTATAGCAACTGAACATAACATTGTCAATGTGCGATTTTCCCGGCGGTCCAATCCGCCGATTCGTATTTGCTGCGCACTAGATTATCAGCCTCGATCTTTTCTCTTTCCGAAAGATCACAAACATCAAACATCACATTGAGTGCAACAGCAAAACCATTTATCAGAGCAGATTTGGTGTCTTCCATTGCGATGCCCGCTATACCCGACGTGTCGGACCTGCTACTGCCTCGAAATACGTCAACATAGGATACTGAGTTCCGTTCAACGGGCATGGAGACTTGTTCCATAAGCGCGCCGGATTTCCGCATTTGAGCCGCGCCGGCAAGTTTCTCTCCGCCTGGCGATCTTATGTCACACTCAGCTACATGCTCAAAGCATGCCGTTGCTTTGGAATCTCTGGATTTGCCGCGCGGATTATCCCCAATCTCGGCGACAATTCCCAAACTGGACAGACCTGCCGTCACGCCCCGCATCAACCATAAGTGGCTTCCAAGCACACCGGCGAACTCTTCGGGAACAACCTTTGTGCCTACGCATATGCTGAAGGTCAGATCATGACCGTGCAGCACAGCTTTACCTCCCGTAGGGCGTCTAACAAGTTCAATGCCTGCTCTACGGCAGTAATCCAGGTCTATGCTCGACTTCGCCAAATCTTGAAAATATCCCAATGAGACAGACGGGCCAGACCATTCATAGAGTCTCAGCGTAGGCGGTGCATCACCTCTCGCACATGCGGCGAAAATCGCTTCGTCTACAGCCATATTATAGGCTGCCGGTCGCCTTGTGTGCAGGATTAATCTCCAACGGTCCACGTCAACTCCATGTTTCGTGCGGCCGCAGCCTCGTTCAGCCTGCCTACTGGGGTGTGATGCGGCGCCGAAGTCACCATCTCCGGGCTGACTTCAGCTTCTTTCGCGATGGCATTCAGCGCATCGGCAAAAGCATTCAGCGATTCTATGCTCTCCGTCTCGGTTGGTTCTACCATCAACGCTTCGGGGACTATGAGCGGAAAATAGATCGTTGGCGGATGAAATCCGAAGTCTATCAGCCTTTTTGCAATGTCCAGAGCCTTCACACCACGGGGTTTCTGGCGAACTGCAGAGGCCACGAACTCATGCATGCACTTCGTCCCGTAAGGAACCTCGTATGAATCCGATACTTTGGATAGCAGGTAGTTAGCATTAAGCACAGCGTTTTCGCTGACCTCGCGCAGCCCGTTTGCGCCCAGGCTTATGATGTACGCAAATGCCCGCACTATCATCCCGATGTTTCCATAGAATGAATGAACTGCGCCTATGGAATCAGGCAGATCATAGTTCAGGTAATAGCCGTCCTCGTTCTGCGCAACGACCGGCACGGGCAGATATGAAGCAAGGAAATCCTTTACCGCGATAGGCCCTGATCCGGGTCCGCCGCCGCCATGAGGTGTAGAAAACGTCTTGTGCAGGTTCAGGTGCATGGCGTCAAACCCTGCATCGCCGGGCCGGTGGATGCCCATTATGGCATTCATGTTCGCGCCATCGCAGTAGAGCAGCGCGCCGGCCTTATGCACCAGGTCAGCGATCTCAGCGATTTGCGTCTCAAAAAGACCAAGCGTATTCGGATTTGTCAGCATCACGGCTGCGGTTTCGTCGGACAACTGCTCTCGAAGTCTCGCGATGTCCACCCTGCCGTCAGTCCCGGATGTGATCTGTATTACCTCATAGCCGCACCTGGCTGCAGTGGCGGGATTCGTGCCGTGCGAGGAGTCCGGGACAATCACTATGCGCCTGTGCCTCTCCCCCACCCTCTCGAAATGCCGCTTGAAGACCATGAGCGCGGTCAGTTCGCCGTGTGCGCCGGCAGCCGGTTGCAATGTCACCGCATCCATACCGGTGATTTCCTGGACAAAACACTGCATTTCGAATAACATCCGCAATATGCCCTGGCATGATTCCGCTTGCTGATTGGGATGCAGCCTGGAAAAGCCCGGCATTGCAGCGATCTCTTCATGAATCTTCGGGTTGTATTTCATGGTGCATGAACCCAAAGGGTAGAACCCGGAGTCCACACCGTAGTTCATGGCGGACAAGCGGGTGTAGTGCCGAATGACATCTACTTGGCTAACCTCTGGCAGAGGCAGATCATGGCGAAGATTCTCTTCCCCAAGGATCTGAGTCATTGTCGAATCCAGCCCGCTTTCCTGGAAATAGACTCCCGTTCTGCCGGAAACGCTTCGCTCAAATATGGTTGGTTCGTTCATGATCTCAACCCCTCAACAAGAGCGCCGATCTGGTCGGTAGTCCGTGTTTCAGTGACACACAAGAGCATATGGCCCGCCAAATCGGGATAGTGCGCACCCAGATCAATTCCTCCGATAATGCCGTTCGCGAACAGCTTGCGGTTGATTTCGGCCACCGAGACTGGACATTTCACCACAAACTCCTTGAAGAACTTCATGTGCGATTCTATCCGATACCCTGCGAGCCTGGAAATGAGATCGGCGGAGTGATGTGCCCGTCTTGCACACTCGGTAGCTACGTGTCGCAGTCCGGCTTTACCAAGTGTTGCCAGGTAGACCGTCGCAGCCAAAGCGCAGAGCGCCTGATTGGTGCAGATATTAGACGAGGCTTTCGCGCGACGAATGTGCTGCTCGCGTGTTTGCAGGGTTAGCGTATATCCGCGTCTTCCTTCATAGTCTGTCGTTGCGCCGACCAACCTGCCTGGCATCTGCCGCACAAGCTGCTTTCGGCACGCAAACAGTCCTAGCAGAGGCCCACCGTAAGATGGGTGGATGCCCAGTGACTGACCTTCCGCTACGCAGATGTCGGCGCCGTATTCTCCGGGCGGTTTGAGCAAACCGAGAGAAATGGGATCACAACACACGACGTAAAGCGCTCCATGAGCGTGAGCCGCCTCTCCCAACTCAGTGACGGATTCCAGAGCACCCATGAAGTTGGGATTCTGCACCACCACACAGGCAGTCTTGTCTGAAATCATCTGAGCCAGGCTCTCAGCGCAGGTCTGAATGCCATCTCTGCCGGCTTCGACCATCTCGTATCCCGATGCCCACGCGTATGTTCGCATTACTGCGCGGTAAGCGGGATTGACGCACTCGGAGACCAGCCACTGATGCCTGCCAGTGACACCGGACGCCATGATTGCTGCTTCGGCGAGGGCTGATGCCGCATCATACATAGATGCGTTTGCTACTTCCATGCCCATCAATCTAGTGACCATGGTCTGAAACTCAAAGATCGTTTGCAGGGTGCCTTGGCTGATCTCCGGCTGATATGGTGTGTACGCAGTGTAGAACTCGGATCGCCCGGTGATAGCGGCAACCGTTGATGGTACATAGTGGTCGTAAATGCCGCCGCCCATGAAACTGGCATATCCGTCTAGATTCGCATTCTGTGCAGCCAATTCCGCCGCGTATGACCGAACATGCATCTCACCGAGCGGCCCTGGAATTTTAAGGTCACGCTGTAGTTTGAGGTTATCTGGAACCTGATCGAATAGTTGCGATAGGTCGTTCAGTCCCATCGCTGAGAGCATTGCGGCGCGGTCGTTGTCGGTATTCGGAACGTAGGTCACGCTTACTGCTCCTCAACGAATTTCTCATACTGCTCTGGGGTAAGCAGTTCCTCCACCTCCGATGGAATCTCCATCTTCACTATAATCATCCATCCGCCGCCATAGGATTCTTCATTCACCAGGTCGGGAGAATCAGTAAGCTCTTCGTTTACCTCTAGAACCTCGCCGCTGACTGGAGCGGTGAGATCAGAAAC
Source organism: Armatimonadota bacterium (assembly GCA_025358205.1). Taxonomy (GTDB): domain Bacteria; phylum Armatimonadota; class UBA5829; order DTJY01; family DTJY01; genus JANYKG01. The sequence goes on along the minus strand of JANYKG010000072.1, from coordinate 21,267 downwards.
GGTCTTTACGGATTCCACACTGCCAAAGACATGTCCCGCTGTAACAGTTGATCCTACCTCTGGGAGTTCCAGATAGACAATATCGCCAAGTTCTTCTTGTGCGTGGTCAGTGATGCCTATGGTGGCGAGATCGTCGTCCACACGAAGCCATTCATGCGTTGAAGTGTACCTGAGATCTTCTGGAATCACTGTGAAACTCCTCTCATTTGTTGGCAATAGCCTGGGTGGGAATACCAGGTCTGTAGAATGGTGTCTTTACTACTTCGCAAGCGCAACTCCTGCCGCGAATGTCAACATCAACCTTAGAGCCGATCTCCGCATAAGGCGGTTCCACGTAGGCAAGCGCTATTGCTCGACCAAGCGTGGGAGAGAACGTGCCGCTGGTGACACTGCCTATCGCGCGACCTGCAACAATAACCGTCTGCCCATGCCGAGGTATCGCCCGCTCATTAGTTGACAGTCCTACCAGCGCGTGTTTGGGGCCACTGGCCTTTGCGTTCAGTATGGCCTCTCGTCCGATGAAATCACCTTTATCCGGCTTCACCACCCACATCAGATGGGCGTCCACAGGCGTGGTCTCGCGGGTGATCTCGTTGCCATGGAGTGGGTATCCCACTTCCAGCCGAAGCACGTCTCGTGCGCCCAGACCACACGGCGTGATGCCTGATGATTCTCCCGCCATCATGATGCGGTCCCATATTCTGACCGAATCTTCCGCGCGGCAGAAAAGCTCGAACCCGTCTTCTCCTGTGTAACCGCTTCGGGCAACCCTGCAGGACGCATCGCCTATCCGGGCAATCACACTTCTCATGCGCCGGAGATCGCCAATGTTCGTATTAGCCGTCTGCTGAAGTATTTCCTGCGACTTGGGACCCTGAACTGCAATAATTGCCATTGCCTCGGTGCGGTTATCACAGACGGCGGATGTCTGGTTGTGTTGCTGTAACCACTCGTAATCCGCGTCCACGTTAGAGGCGTTGACCACCAGCATGTACTCGGTCTCGTCGGTTCGATAGACTATCAGGTCGTCAATGACGCCGCCATTATCGTCGCAGAGCAAGGTGTACTGAGCCTCGCCGATTTCCATGCATGAAGAATCATTGGTGGTCAGGCCTTGGACCAAAGCCAAAGCCTCAGTCCCACTGACAAACAGTTCACCCATATGTGATACATCAAAGATGCCCGCAGCCGTCCGAACAGCTTCAACTTCATGAACTATTCCGGTGTAGTAGAGCGGCATATCCCAGCCGGCAAACGAGACTATTTTGGCGGTAAGGCGGACGTGCGTGTCATAGAGAGTGGTTCTCTTCATTGAGTCCGGTTTCCATTTCTATTTTGCGGAGTCACATCCGAACAGCTTTCGCTATCGCCCGAATGTGTTCAGGAGTAGTGCCGCAGCAGCCTCCTATGATATTGATGCCCATCTGGGCAAACCGTATTGCATAGGCGGCCATTTCCTCGGCTGAACTGTTGTAGACGGTCTGTCCATTCACGATCTCAGGAAGCCCGGCGTTTGGCTGAGCGATCACAATTCCACATGTGATCTCCCTCATCTTTGCCACGATGTCCAGCATCCCGTCCGGGCCAAGTCCACAGTTTGCACCCACGCCCGAAGCGCCGTGATCGGTCAGTTCCAAAGCTGCGGTCACAGGATCAATACCCATCATCGTGCGTCCGCCCGTATCGAATGCCATTGTGCAGAAGCAAGGCATGCCGGTTTTGAGAGCGCCCTTCAGAGCGGCTTTGATCTCTGGCAAGTCGGAGAATGTTTCCATGATGATAACATCAGCGCCAGCATCCACTTGGGCGCGCGCCTGTTCTTCAAAAACGTCTTCTGCCTCTTCAAATGTCATGTCACCAAGCGGCTCTAGAAATTTGCCGGTCGGGCCGATTGACGCAGCAACAAAGTTGTCCGGCCCCGCGGCTGCACGAGCAAGTGCCACCCCGGCATGATTGAGTTCCGCAACACGGTCGCTGAGTCCGTAGGCATCCAGCTTTATACGGTTTCCGCCGAAGGTGTTTGTGCCTATCATCCTGGACCCGGCAGCTATGTATGCCGCGTACACCGATCCAACCGCGTCTGCATGTTCAACGTTCCAAAGCTCCGGGCACACGCCTGCCGTCATGCCGTGAGCCTGCAGCATTGTGCCCATCGCGCCATCCGCAATGATGATTTCGCTCGCGGCAAGTAGTATAAGGTCTTGACCAGACATGGAGAACCCCCTTGTTAATACATGAGAAACGGGTTAGGCGGATTGGCCCGCATTATTCATGAACAGCATGAATAATGCTCAGAAGGCCGCGGATTAGGCGGGACATGCTTAATCCGCGCTAGTCGTTCAAAGGTTCCATAGACAACTGCGCCAATATGAACGACACGCACGATTCGGCGCCCTGGTTGAGATTCAGGCCCCACGGCGTTATCGCATCACAGCAGCCGCCTGTCTCAGCATCGTATACACAGACTTCTGATCGGTTGTTGCCGAAGAACCACCCGTAGGCAATCTTGGCGAGATCCGAATAGGCCTTATCGTTCAGCAACTTGAAGGCCTCAGCGTACATGTGGACCGTGTATCCTGCGTCTATGGTCTGCTGGTCGTACCACGCGCGCTCGTCGCCGCGGAAATACCAACCGTTATTGCCAATGATTTCCAGCCGATCATTGATTATCAGCGTTTCGGTCAGGAAATCAATGGATTGAAGCGCCGCATCCATATACTTCTTCTTGCCGGTGATCTGAGCGGCCACCAGCATCCCAAGCGCCAGAATTGCATTTCCATATGTAAGATACGTCTCGTACCACGCCCAATCCTTCGTGGTGCAGTGACGAAGTAATTCCAGAAGTGAATCCGCCAACGCGTCTATCTTTCCTTCTGCGTCAATCCGGCGGTCCGAACACTTCAGATATTCTGCCAACCCTATCATACTGTAGGCCCGTGCCCGAGGACTCGTCAAATCGCCGACCCATACACAGCAGTCCTCAAACATCTTTCGCGGGACTATCCGCACATTGTCAGGCAGTGCGGCAGACGCGGCGGTCCCACAGGCCCACAACGCGCGCCCCAGGCAGTCCTCAGTGCCGTCGTCGTCCAGGAACACCCTTTGGTACGTCATGAAGTCCTTGAACTTCCTGGCGGGCGTGCAGGCATAGTGCAGGAAGCTCGTGTAGCGTATTACAAGGTCAAGGTCTTCTCTGGTGCCGGTGCGCTCATACTGCCGAACAGCTACTATCAGGGATCGGGAGTTATCATCCGTTGTATAGCCGGTCTTGCGATTCGGAATTCCGTGAGCGGCATGCTGAATAAGCCCGGTGCTGTCGGTCATCGTACGCAGGTAATCGAGACTGATAGGTGGGTATCCCATCAGTTCGACTTCCCTTGATCTAGAATGGACGTTGTTCCGGTTACGGCGGCTTCGGGTCCACGACAGCTTGCACAAAGTTTGTGAAAAAGGTTCAGATAGTCTATCGCCACATTGAACCAGGCTGCGCGCCGTCCGTATTTGTACGCGCGAGTCTCCATCTCCTCCTTCGCGACCGGGTCTGAGAGAATCTTAATAGCCGCCGCACCTATCTGCTCGGAGTCTAGAACATCCACCAGCATGCCACGACCCTCAGACAGCACTTCCTGCGCATACAGGTAGTCAGTCGAGATGATTGCCTTCCCGCAGCCAAGCGCATACGCGAGCGTGCCGCTCGTGATCTGATCGCGGTTTATGTACGGCGTGACGTACACATCAGTAGCGCACAGGTAGTTGACGAGTTCCTCAAGAGTCAGGTATCTGTTATTGAAACGAACATTGTTTTGGAGGCCGAGATCGGATACTATCTGCAGCAACTCCTGCCGATAGCTCTCACCCTCATAATTTCGCACTCCGGGATGCGTCTCGCCCAAAACCAGGTACATCGCATCCGGAAACTTCTCCACTATGGCGGGCATTGCTCGTATGGCGTACTCTATGCCCTTTCCACGGCTGAGTAGCCCAAAGGAGGACAGTATTGTCCTTCCCTCGATCCCCAGTTGCTTTTTCACGGTTTCAGCGTTCACCCGGTGGACGTTTGGCACACCATGGGGTATCATGACTACCTTATGCGCCGGTATGCCATAGTTGTTAATCAGCATGTCCTTGCCCATCTGAACCATGACCACCATCGCCGACGCGAGTTCACCTATCCGCTGAACAATCCTCTTCTGATTTTGGCCTGGCGAGAAAAGCACTGTATGGAGCGTCGTGATGATCGGCTTTTTGAGTCGCTCCAGGAAGTCGAGAATATACTCTCCGTCAGGGCCACCAAAGATGCCGTATTCATGCTGCAAGCTGACCGCGGCGATCGAGGAGTCGTTCACAAAATCCGCTGCATCCAAATAGGACTGTTTGTCACCTTTGCGAATGCAACACTTGACGTTTTTCGGGTATTGTTCAATCGTAAGCTCCTCCGCCATTGCGATGATCACTCTGTCGGAGAATGGCACATACTTCGAAATTGCGCCTGAAAGGTCTCTTGTGAATGTAGCTATTCCGCACTGCTGGGGTGGATACGTGGCAACATATGCTATGTCAATGCGGTTCAGTATGCCCTGCAGAAAGGTGAACATGCGCAAATCTTCGGGTTTCCATCCGTCTCCTGCCGATGCTCCAGGAGCTGATATGAGCATATCCTCAAGTTCTTCAGGTGTTTTCTTTTCGGCTGCCAATATACTGGTCCTCGCTTTTTCAGTTACTGCGTTACTGCGGTTTTTCTTTCTTCTTCCTGTGTTCTGAGACTGCATGCGGCTGTGTAGTCATCATTATGCAGTTTGAGTATTCGGTCTAGTCCAGTGACTGTCAAAATGCGCTCCACCTGACTGTTCGTTCCAGACAGAGCTAGACCACCGTTATTTTCCATCATACGCCTCAGTCCACCTACTAGTGTGCCAAGCCCGGAGCTATCCATGAACTTTACTCCGCTGACATTCACTACAATTCGAAACTCGCCCTCACGAATAAACGATCTAAGCGCTTCTCTGAGCTTCGCGCAAGTGAACTCATCCACGTCGCCGCTAACGTCAAGCACGGGGATATCGGATGTACGGTTGATGGCAAGATTCAGATCAGTGTCCATTAGCTGCCTTCCCTTCGAGCTACTGACAGTAAGAGTATGCCTTAACTGCTCGGATTACATTTACGATGAGTGACTAGCTGGAAAGACGCTTTGCCGCGTCCGGGATTCCCTGAGATATGCTATTCTGATAGACAATAGCCGGTAAGGTAACCATTCAACACCATGTGTAATATTTCCTCCATGGGCGTGTCTGCAGAAAAGGCATGAGCGGCATTGCGTGTAACCTTTATACCCAGCAACTCGTAAATTCTAAGCGCAATGCTTGAACAGGTATTGCATGCAAGCGTCGGTTGTCCTACAATGTTACCGGAATGAGCGCTATTGGAGGACACAGTTCATGAAGATAGGGTTAATGGCCGGCACGGGTATGGATCATCTCACACCTGATCGAGAGTGGAGCCAGGTCACAACTCCATTCGGGACTGCTTCTATCGCCACAGTTACCATCGGCGGTATGGATGTTCTACTCGTACAGCGCCACGGGCCTGGATGTAATGTGCCGGCTCACCTGGTGAACTGCAGGGCGAACATGTGGGCTATGCACCAGGCAGGGGTGACAAAGATACTCGCAACGGCCGCTGTTGGCTCGCTGAGAGAGGACCTTGTGCCCGGCGACCTGGCTGTGCTTGCCGATTTCATTGACTTCACCCATCGCAACGATGCCACCATATACGTAAGTCCCGGAGATCGGGTGGTGCATACCGATGTCACATCGGCATACTGCCCTGCCCTATCAGCGTCAATCGAGCAATCAGCCGCCAACGCCGGTATCTCGCTTGCTCGCCAGGTTGTGTATCTGTGCGTAAACGGCCCGCGATATGAGACACCGGCAGAGATTCGGATGTTTGCTCAGTGGGGCGCCGACGTGGTAGGGATGACCGGCGTGCCTGAGGTTGTCCTGGCCAGAGAACTGGACATATGCTACGCATCGCTGGCCATAGTGACAAACTACGCAGCCGGAATCTCCAAGAGCGCGATAAGCCATGACGAGGTGGTTCACACCGTTGCCGCCCGTCATCAGGATATACAGGTCATACTAGAGTCTACCATCGCTCAACTATCTGAAACGGGCAATGCATATTCGCTGGACTAACGGCGCATCATCTGCTTCAATTCGGTAAGGTTTCCAGCGTTGAAGAACGCTTCTTCCTCGTTTATCAGCCCGGCCTTGAAGTGTTTGACGAGGCACTGGTTCATCGTCTGCATACCCCAGAATGCGCCTTCACTGATCGCCGAGTAGATTTGCCCTGATCTGCCTTCCTCTATCAGTTTGCTGATGGTAGGTGTGGCTGCCATAACTTCTACAGCGGCAATCCGCCCTGCTCCCGTAGCCGTGGGAAGCAACTTCTGGGAAACTATACCTCTAAGACAGTTTGCCATACGGAGAGATATCTGCTGTTTCTCATGCGGAGGAAACATATTGATGATGCGGTCCAGAGTCTCTGCAGCGCTGGTCGTATGCACCGTGGATAGCACAAGGTGGCCGGTCTCGGAGGCGGCGAGGGCTACATGCATGGTTTCTATGTCGCGCATCTCGCCAATCAGAATCACATCTGGACTCTGACGCACAACGTACTTGAGCGCCTCGGTGAACGACTCCGTGTCAATGCCGACCTCGCGCTGGCTGACGATCGCAAGTTTGTCCTGATGTAGGAATTCAATCGGATCCTCAACAGTGACTATATTGCAGTGCCTGGTGCTGTTGATCAGGTCAATGATGGCTGCCAGTGTGGTAGACTTTCCGCATCCGGTGGGACCAGTAACCAGTATAAGCCCCTGGCGATGAATGGCAAGGTCTTTGAGTCCGGGCGGCATTCCCAGATCGTCCAGCGTGTAGATGGAAAGAGGTATCAGCCTGAGCACCATACCCATGCTGCCGCGTTGCTGGTAAATGTTCGCGCGGAATCTGGAGACTCCTGGAATGGTAAAAGCGAGGTCAAGCTCATGCCGTCGTTCGAATCGCGCTATCTGATCCGGGGCCATAGTGGCATATGCCAGGTCACGAACCTCATCCGATGTAAGGGGCGGCAGGTCTAGCTGCACGATCTTGCCGTTCACGCGCAAAGTCGGCGGTGCGCCTTCCTTGAGAAAAAGGTCGGACGCATTCTGCTCGGCTGAGAGTGCGGATAGCTCCTCGATTTTCATCCTAATGACTCCTTACTTCTCGCGCGCACTGGTGGCACGCCTGGCAATCATAAATACAATTACTGCAGTGATGATGGCAAGCAGGACAATGAGAACCTTTACAGTGTATCCGCTATTCGGTGACGCCGGGGTTTGCGCACTTGATGTGCTCGGTCCGGGCAGGTTCAGATTGGTAAAGCTCGCGTCAGTAACTCGTATTGAATACCTGTACGCGTTGCTGCCGGCTACAAGCTTGATCTGCACGTACTTGTTCTTGTAATCACCGAGTCCCCTGAAAAAAAACTGCTGTGGAAGCACGTACTGTATCTCCATCAGATTCGTGTTTCGGAACGCTTTGATGATTGGCTCGATGGGAAGATAACCACTGGCCAATTCCAGCCCCGCTGTGGTGTTGAAATCAACGGCTGTCATCGGCTTTTCACCGGGATTGGTTGCGCTGCCGTCTGATACGTTGATGTTCTGTGCAACCCACCCGGTTTCGCGTAATAGCGCCGCCACAGCGGTCTCAGCCTCTGTGCGGGATACTAGCTTGGGGTAGATGATTCCTACAAAAGCCGAGTGTGGATTCCGGGCATCTATCCAGACAAGTACATCCGGCATCGTCTGGAGTTTTGTGTCAGGCTTGGTTGGAACTGCGCATGATGGTAAGGCTAACCGCACTAGAAGCGCGACAGCCACTATAAGCAACCGCATTTCTGTGAGAAATCGCCTTGAGGATTTCACTGTGGGAGGTCCCCTTATGCTAATGCCGATGCGCCAGGTAACCTGATCGCATCGGCAAAGAAGTGGTGGAGGTTAGGGGATTCGAACCCCTGACATTCACGCTGCCAGCGTGACGCTCTCCCAGCTGAGCTAAACCCCCACGTCATCGGCGTTATTATACAACAAAACTCCGCACCATGCAACACTATCGGCCACGATATTTCTTGCACTGTTAGTTGACTATGTCGTACAATCAAAACGACATCCAATCACATTCTGAGAAAAGGAGTTGCATGCATGGTTACATCCATAGTCCTGATTAGCGCTGATAGGATGAAAATACCTGAAACCGCTCAAGAACTGGCCGAGATAGACGGTATAGCTGAGGTCTACTCGGTTTCCGGGGAGTTCGACATAATAGCGATTGTGCGGGTTCAGGAATACGAACAACTCGCCACGCTGGTCACAGAGAAGTTATCGAAAATGCCAAACATAACCGGAACACGAACACATATGGCCTTTCGCACCTACTCCAAGCATGATCTGGATCATATCTTCGACATCGGCGGAAATGATTAGGCCGATTCGTTCAGTGTGAGTATGACTCCGTCCTGGCCGACTAGTTGGCGCTGTTCGACTTTGGCCTGCGAACCTGGACCTTTACGTCGTCGGGTAGATCAACTTTCTGACTCTTCAGAATGCTGAGAAATGCGTCCACTATCATCGGATCGAACTGAGTTCCGGAGCAACGCTGGAGTTCTTCCACCGCACAATCCAGACTCATGGCATCTCTCCACGGCAGTGTGGTCACGAGCATGTCGAAGGTCTCGGCCACAGCTATTATCCTGGCGCCCATCGGGATATCATGTCCGGGAATACCATCGGGATAGCCTTTTCCGTCAAATCGTTCGTGGTGGTGTTTTATCATAGGGAGTGCATCGGTGAGGCCTTCTACGCGTTCAAGCATGCGAATGGCGATTGTGGAATGCAGCCTCATTATCTCAAACTCGCGGTCAGTAAGGCGGCCAAGCTTGTCAACTATCTGACGCGAAATGCCGACCTTGCCAACATCGTGGAGAATGGCTGCCGACCGCAAATCTGCAAGAGATTTCTCGGACAGATCAAGCTGCGCGCCTATGGCCACCGCATACACAGCCACCCGTTCACTATGCCCGTCAGGAGCGCCGGTACTGGACGCACGGAGGTTAAGCATCTCCGTCAAAGCCCTGGTCTCAGAACGAATTTCCGTTGCCTGTGACGCTGGTGAGGTCTTGCTAGATTCATGCTTATCTAACATGTGTCATCCCCTTTGGCCTAATGTTGCTATGATTATCGGCTAATTGGAGACTGTACAGCAGGTTATCAGCAGAATATTTGCCGGTGGGCGTCAGTTTTTCATGCCAACTTTGTCATCGTGACACACGTTGTCGGCTCGGCTTTCGTCCAATGTGAATGCACGATTATTTGATTCGGCTTACTCGGTGGATACCTATTCCCGCAACCGTGGAGAGCATAACTATTACCACAAGCACGCGCAAGGCTGGAGGTAAGGCTGTTAGAGAAGTCATAACCGCTGCGGCTCCGGCCACAGTCACCAGGGATATCGCAACAATCTGCCATTTCGCTGTTGACTGCAGCCAGACCGCCATACCGGAGCTGAGGCTGAGCGGTGCCTCGCATGAGTAGCAGCGCGTCCTGCCGAAAGGGTTCTGCTTTCCGCATGCCGGGCATGCCAACCCTGAACGAGATTGCTGTTCCCGCTCCTCAGTGTATTGACGCAGCCGATGTGCATCTTCCATACTTGACGGCATGAGACGGACGACTTCTGTTAGCTGCTCTATCGCTTCATCAAGATTTCCAACTTTGTACAAAGTGTTAGCAAGTTTGTTCCTCGCCGCCAGATTACCGGGATCACTCTCGATTGCAGCGCGAAACTGCTCCATCTTCTCTTCATCCAGCAGTCGGTCTGATCTGCGGTTCGCAACGCCCGGAAGCGCCAGTATTGCGATCAGCGGAACCAGCAACCCTATCGCGAGTGCAATCTTCAGCGTGACAAGACAGATGATGAGCCAAACGTATATGCCGATGACGATCACGCTCATCATCGGGCTTAACTCATTCAGCAAGTACATGCCTATCAGCTTGTGCAGAATGAGTCCGGCTATTATGGCTGCAAACGCAAAGGCGCAGACGCCTACTATCACGCTACCAACTACCCCTGCGATGTCCATGATACGCTCCACCTTTTTCCAGCAGATCATTTTCCAACACTTTGCGGTAGTGAACCAAGCGCATTATAAACCGAGGAGCAACTGCAGTCAATTCACGAAAAACTGCCGAGTAACTTCCTTTTGCAGCGATCCACCTTTGCTCATAGCGCGGATAAGGGCTGTGTGATCTCCTGGTTCAAGGTCCTTTGTGCTCAGCGTGAAGGAATAAGGCGGTGCGTTGGTTGATGATCTCAAGCGCCCGTCAATGAACAGTGTGACAAAACCCACTTCGTTCAGCTTACTTGCGTCCACATTTAGCGTCAGCTTTTCGTCCGAAATAATGGTAATATGGTTCTTAACGGCCCGCGCCCTTGCCATTGTCATGTATGTATCAGCTTCCGATTGAATAGTTCGGCTAGTCCAGTCTGGTGTGAAAAGCGGGAACTTAATGCGAATATCAGTCACCGCGCCGACGTTGTTCGGCAGGTGAATAAGCGAGTCTTCATGCGCGCCGATTATCTCCGGCATGGGAATCCAGTCTACCGATTTGGCAGTTTTGAGATCAACGCGAAACGAATTGCTCTCGTCATGTGGATCATAGGCCAACCCAAGGAATCCGGAGAAGAGCGGCGGCATACCTTCCAGCCACGGGCCGCCCGTCGTCACAGGGCGAACGACCATGACCTGATTGATCTCAGGTGCGCTTTTCGCGTGGCGTGACGGCTGAATCATGAATCCTCCGCGCGTCTCTTGTGACGATCCGTCCTTGCCGCCATCGTGAACCGACGCGGTTGATATGGTCAGCACTCCTGTGTGATTCGTGTTAATCCGGCCTACACCGGTATACCCGGTGGCGTCGAATCTGCCGGTGCCGCGAACCGGCCGTTCCACCTCGGCAACGACTTCCCTCGCATCACTGTAAACCATCTTAACCGCACCGCCTGCTTTGTTCTCAACGGTAATTTCTCTGGGGTAGCGCGTGGGTATGGAACACAACACCACAAGAATATCACCATCACCGGGATAATAGCCGTCCAGCATTGGAGATAGTGTGGGGCCTGATTGTCTGTAGACGCGATTGCCAACAAACGGGGCGAGATTCCGAAAGATGGAAACCCCTGTAGGGATGTCAGTGTATATGCCTGATGTCCCTGCCGTGAAACCACCGAACCCGTTCGGAGCGTGCGTAAACTCAGTGGGGATGATACTAAGAGTCTGAGAGGCTTCGACTTCGCAATCGCGTTGTCCGCCGGTTTTGATGCGAATGCCGTGAACAGCGGTGGCGACTACCTTGCCAGGCTCACCGTATACGCTGGCGGCGAAACCTCTGCTGGTAGTTGTGGCCCCGCGTAATACCTTGCCTACTCGATGGTATGAGCCACCGCCATCGTTGCTCACTTCGACTGCGCCACCCGTGCGATTCATTATCCGAAGGCGATACAGTTCCCGTTCAGTCTGTTCCGTGAAAGCGCTTGAAGCCAGGCACAGAATCCCCAGCGTTAGTGCAGTAATCATTCTGAACATCATGGCGCCACATTATGTGGGGACATTGCGGCTCCCGGCATCTCCTCTTTGAGTGCGTCCCACCAGCCGTATTTTTCCAGATAGACCAGATCAAACAGCATGACGCCATTGGTTTCCAGGAGCGCGACCTGAACCGCCTTGCGGAATGCGTCAAGTTTATCTGCATAATCTCTTAGATACAGGCTGGCATAGATAGGAGTGGCGCCATCTACGGCCTTAATGGACATACCGCATGCTGCTTCAACCGAAGCGCCTTCAGATCTACCAGCCGACCGTGCGTCCGCTCTGGTTGCGTGTGGGTAGTAGCAACCGGTACATATGTAGTCGAACATCTCCGCGTAGCCTGTGCGGTGGTACTCAGGGGTCATCCAGTCATACCCTGGCCGAAACGAAGGTCTTGCCCAGTTCACGCCAACGTCGTAGTATGACTCGTACCACGATCCCACGTACACCCCGACCTTGGTTGCAGGCTTTATCCGTCGAACGAGAGCGACTGCCTCATCCGCGAAGTCGTGAATCTGCCAGGCTCGCCACTCAAGCCATTTCTTGTAGTGTTTTCCGGGTGTTGGCGGTTTCCAAGGGTGGTCGTTCATCACAAATATGTCCGTGGGCCAATTCAGAGCGCCTTGCCCCAGCCACTCCTCGAATGCGGTGCGGCTGAGTTCGCTGAAGTCCGCGTATAAATTGGGATAGCGCATCCGATCAAAAGTAATCGCATCCACATCATACTTGGATACGATCTCCTCAATGATCTTCAGTTCATACTCTCGCGCCGGTCCGATAGGATTGACGAAAATGCCGAATGTGGATACCTTGGAATCCTGTGCGAGTCTGAACACCGGATTGCAGCGGAATGCCACTGTCTCATCCGGTGCAATGACAGCGCTATCCGACGGCAGAGAGAGGACGCAGCCATCCGCGGGGACGGAAATCTCCACAGTCTGCTCGTGTACAACTTGAACAACACGTCCCTCTTGAATGACAACGCAAACATTGCCTGCATCGCAATGGCGCCTCGCACCGGACTTCATGGTGTAAATAGTCGGCTCATCAACCGGGTCCCAGGGATCAAGATACTCCGCAGTGATGCATGCTCCGCCCGAAAACTTTATATCCCATGTACCCTCGCACATCGTCGCCTGCCATTCGGGATGCTGGTATGCCGGTCCCCTGCCCCACTGCCGATGTCCTTCAGCAAAGACATTGATGGCAGCGTGAACCTTCAGCCCTCGCGAATGGCATTCTTCTACCATCGCTTTGAGCAGATCGAACTCTTTGGGGTAGATGAATCCCTCGACTTCACCAAGTCTCGGGGCAAGATCACTCTTGTACAGCGCCTCTCCGCCCAACGGCTTTACGTCCACGATGAGCGTGTTCACGTTTGCTTTGGCCGCCTTTGCCGCTATATCCGCTACTCCTGCGCTGTCGGCCATGCGCGAGCAGTTTGCCTCTGCATCACACCAAAGCAGCCGTCCTTGTAGGTTATCCTCAGTCATCTATTTCTCCGCCTTCGTGAGTCTACTTGCCACCCATTCCCGCTGTTGTACCTATGGGCCTGATCACCAGGGTAGCCGGATAGGCCGAACCGGATAGCGGTATCGTCCTTATGGAAACCGTCTTCGTCTTGCCGGGTGGAACCGTGACTCGGTATAGACTTGCCTCCGCCAGACTGGTTAGATACTTGACTTTTACCACATCACCATCAATGTAGAAGAGTCCGCTTGTTGGTCCGGCGGTTGCCTCAAATGCTACCTCGGCATTCAGCGAACTGCCTGTGGGATTCTCGATGTTTGCCTTGATATCATAGGTAACACCATAGTTTCCATAGAGCTTTAGATCCTCAGTGGCGTGCTTGAGATGGTCCTTGCCGAGCCTGAAGAACACCCACTGCTTGCCCGCAGTGTAGGTGACATCGGTTTTCTGCAGAGGATCAGGGTAGATTTGATCTGAAAGAGCTGTTGTCATCATGTCCACACCGGGCGCGGGTATGGGTATGTCGGACACACTATCGGATAGTCGCTGTTCTTCAGGTTCCGCTGTCACTCTGAGCAGCAATGGGTTGCCGGAAACCTGAAACAACTCCATGATTCCACTTGCTGTATACGCATGGCCTAGTCCCTGCGAAACAAGTATCTGTCTTGAAAAGGCCGGTATGTCGAATACTCTCCCCACAAATCCGCGTTGGTTCTCCATGAACTCCAAGCCCGCGATGTATCCCACTATCACGGTATCAAGCATGGGACTCGATACGCCTTCCATAACGTGAAGTTTCGCGGGAGTTGCGGACGGATTGACTACATCTATCACGAAGCCGATCTTGCGATCCATCATGTTCTGATGGTGATAGAGCAGCCTCGTCGCCTGTCCGCTCGCCTCGAGTCTTCCCGAGAATAAAGACTGGAATTTCTGCAAAGCCTCTGGGTTGTTGCTGTACATTATCCAAGTCGTGGGCGCGCGATTCATCGCCTGATTCTGCACGACAACTGGTATGGCCAGATGTACAGGGAGAAGCCCCGGACCTGATGCCTCTACAATCACAGGCACCTGAACTCGCTGTCCTGAACCCAGCGCGGTGAGAGACTGAGGAACCGAAACCTGTTGAATTGTGCCTGCAGGCTCCACGACAATCGCCTGAACTGCGTTATCCCGTGCGGCCCGTGCAACAAGCGATGAAGGGCATACCAGGCCTGTCACCACAACCGTGCGTTCGCTCGGCACAAGGGCTGCGGCGTACTTCCGCACGCTTACTGTGACCATAGTCGCATACTCACCGGATTGGAGCTTGATATCGGTGTCACCGACTCCGCACCCGGTCACCACGATGAATCCGGGTTTCTTCATCACATCAACGGCGGCAATCGTCGGGTCTTTGCTCTCCACAACCACGCTCTGTGGGAGCAAGGATAACACCTCTACATTTCGAGTTTCGCCATAAGGCACGGTAAGAACAGTGGGTTTGGCGGACAGCGGAGGAAGTGTCAGCAGTTTCCTGATGTTCGCCGCCCATACTTCCGAGAGCAGAGGCGCCGTGGTGCTGTGAGCCTTAGCCTCCGCAGTCGTGACGATAGCGATCAGTGTTTCGCCCATAAGAATCCGACTGTTGCGGCCGGATGGCTTGGTGCGGATCTTTGTCGGATCTAGCCCCTTTTGCACGAGAGAAGAGAGGCGCTCAAGAGTCTTCTTTGCTCTGTCACTCGGTTGCAGCCCTGCATTCGCGGTTATGAAATGTGCTGCATCACCGCCGTTTATGCAAAGGTAAGCGCTGCCATCCTTCTCTGCGCGGACCAGAAGCTTCGGCGCAAATGCCGAGTTCGCCGCCCCAACTGTCAACAACAACAGCAACACAAATTTCAGTGAAGTCTTATTGAATAGCATCGTGCGGATCAAATCCTTCCAAACATCTTGTCAAGCTCGCGATTGGACAGCGAGACAACTATAGGTCTTCCATGCGGGCAAAGATACGGATTGCTCGTCTTTCGCAGGTCCGATACCAACCGCGACATCTCATCCAGTGACAGTCTGTCACCTGCCTTGACCGCCATTTTGCACGCTGTTGTCGTGATTATCGAATCCCTCTGCACAACCAGCCTCTTTGCCAGAGTCAGGTCCGTGAGTTCCTCAATAGTATCACGGATGACCTGTTCATAGTTTCTTTCGGCAACAAGCGCAGGGACTCCTCGAACTACGAAAGCATCTTTTCCGAACGGCTCGATCTCGAAACCCAGGGACTGAAGGTCCGACAGCTTGTTCTCAACGACCATCGCCTCTCTGTGACTGAGATTCAGCGTTAGCGGCATCATCAGGCGTTGCACATGTAGCTCGTTCCCCTGTTTGTATAATCGGTCATACAGTATTCGTTCATGAGCCACATGCTGGTCAATAATTAGTATTCCGTGCTGATTCTGTGCAACTATGTACATGTTTCTCGCCTGAGCCAGTACAGTTACATCGCGCAGCATATCCCCGACCACTGGCGCAACCTCGCTCGATGCTAAATTAGTAACACCGTCGTCGGGCAGTGTCACCGGCACGTCGCCGGATGTCTGAATCCTGGCAGCCAGAGCCTCACGAAATGCAGTAAGATCCCCACTAGTATGCGTTACTCCACTTGGCTGGGGACGGTACGCAAACTCCGGCCTCTGTATCTGATGCTGAGCAGGCGGCAGGAAGTCATCACCCGTCGGAGCAACCGCAGACGACGAGAGCGCCTCCCTAATCGAAGTGGAAAGCAGGCTGTGGACCTCCCACTCCTTCACGAACTTCACTTCAATCTTGGTTGGATGGACGTTCACGTCAACCAGATCAGGAGCAACCTCAATGAACGCGACAAGCAGCGGGAAACGCCCTTGCGGGAGTATCCCTCGATACGCATCGTCAAGTGCGTGGATCATGTTTCTGTTTCTCACGTAACGCTGATTCACGTAGAATAGCTGCCCGGCGCGGTTCGGCTTGGAGTAGGAAGGCCGCGAGACAAATCCGCGAACCGTATATGGGCCGTATGTCCCGGTAATGGGTATCACCGCCTCTGCCGCGTCCCTGCCGAACACGGTCAGAAGAGCGTCCTCCAGCTTGCCGGACCCGGATGACCGCAGTATCTGCCGGTCGTTGTGCAGCAGCGTGAAGTCCACACAGGGGTGCGAGACGATAAACCGGTTGAGAAGCTCCACGATGTGGCCGAGTTCGGTCTGCGCGGTCTTCAGGAACTTCTGCCTTGCGGGCACGTTGTAAAACAATTCACTCACGCTGATGGACGTGCCGACCGGCGTGCCCTTGTCGGAAATGTCCGCCACTTCTCCGCCGTCGCAGTTGACCATCGTGCCGACATCCACACCCTCACGTCGAGTAATAATGGCGAAACGAGCCACCGACGCGATGCTTGGAAGCGCCTCACCCCGAAAGCCGAGCGTGTGTATCGCAAACAAATCTTCAGCCGATCTTATCTTGGAGGTTGCATGTCTCTGAAGGCAGATCACCGCGTCATCCCTGGACATCCCAATGCCGTTGTCCGTCACGCGAATCAGTTGTTTCCCACCGTCCGCAATCTCTATGGTGATCTCGGTCGCCTGAGCGTCTATAGAGTTCTCGACGAGTTCCTTTATCACCGACGCTGGACGTTCCACGACCTCCCCGGCTGCGATCTTGTTCGCGGTGTCCATGTCCAGTATGCTGATTATATTGTCCGGCTGGGTGGTGTTCACTGCTTTACCTTCAACTGAAGCTCGTACAGCTTGGTAAGCGCCTCGATGGGCGTCATGGTGCTGACGTCCATGTGCTCCAGTTCCCCAAGCACGGGATGCGGCTCAAACTCGAACATAGTCAACTGCAGCTTCTCGGTCCTCGCCTGCACCTTCGTTTGTTTCCCGGCCATCCCCTTCGCAGCCCCGTTGCTCTCCAACTGCCAGAGGACTTCCTTAGCTCTTTCCACGACCTCGGAAGGCAATCCTGCCAGCTTGGCGACGTGGATACCGTAGCTGCGGTCGGTGCCGCCCGGCATGATCTTCCTCAGCCAGATCACGTGATCGCCCTCTTCCTTCACTGCGATTCGATAGTTGCGGATACCAGGGAACATCCCTGCCAGGTCATTCAACTGGTGATAATGGGTGGCGAAAAGCGTCTTCGCGCCGATCTGCTTTATGTACTCCGCCACGGCCCACGCGATTGCCAGACCGTCGAATGTACTCGTGCCTCGTCCGATCTCGTCAAGGATGATGAGACTCCGATCAGTCGCGTTGTTCAGTATATTCGCGGTTTCGTTCATCTCCACCATGAAGGTACTCTGCCCTGACGACAGTTCGTCATGCGCACCCACTCGCGTGAAGATACGGTCCACTATGCCGATCTTCGCTGACTCAGCGGGGACGTAGCTGCCTATCTGAGCCATCAGCACGATAAGCGCCACCTGCCGCAAGTATGTAGACTTACCCGCCATGTTCGGCCCAGTGATGATAAGCAGCTGGTTGTCCACGCAATCCAGCAGGCTGTCGTTGGGTACAAACAGCTCGCCCGTCTGCAGCCGCTCAACCACGGGATGCCGACCGTTCTTGATGACGATCTCGGTTTCCGCGTTCACGTCCGGGCGCGTGTACCGGTTCGCCGCCGCCACCTCCGCCAGCGAGCAAAGCACGTCCACATTCGCCACTGCCCGCGCCGCCGCCGTCAGCCTCTCCGCGTCCCCCGCTATCTTCTCCCTTATCTGCACGAATATCTCGGCCTCGAGCTGTGTGGATTTCTCCTCCGCGCCCAGCACAACCGCTTCGTATTCCTTAAGCTCCGGGGTGATGAACCGCTCGCCGTTGACGGTGGTCTGCTTTCGTATGTAGTCATCCGGCACGTTCGGCAGATTGGATTTGCTTACCTCAAGGTAATAGCCGAATACGGAGTTGTATCCAACCTTCAGCGTCCGAATGCCCGTCCGTTCGCGCTCCTTTGTCTCTATCTGCGCGATCCACTGTTTGCCGTTCTTGCCCGCCGCGCGAAGTACATCCAGTTCCTCGTTGAAACCGGTCTTGATGAATCCGCCCTCGCGAAGATGAATCGGCGGTTCGTCGTTTATGGATAGCTCTACCAGTTCCGCGACATGGTCCAACGACCCCATCGGCTCGGCCAAGGCCCGAATCATCTCGTTCTCCAGGACGCCGAGCGCATTCTGCAGGGCTGGCAGCGCGCGTATCGAGTTGCGCAGTGCAATCAGATCGCGCGGATTCGCGGTCCCAGTCACCGTGCGAGACGTCAACCGTTCCAAGTCATAGATGCAGCCCAAGGTCTCTCGCACTTTCGACCGAATCAGGAGGTTCTGGTGGAACTCAGCCACTGCATCCAGCCGCGACACAATCGCCGACACGTCCAGCAGCGGTTGATCCAGCCATTTACGCAGAAGCCGCGCACCTAGCGGGGTCACCGTGTGGTCGAGGATGCTCAGCAGGCTCTTGCTGCGAACACCATCGTAGAGAGATTGCGTCAGTTCTAGGTTCCGGCGTGCCGGTGCATCCAGCATCATGAAACTCTCAGTGGAGTATGCGGAAATCGTGTGGATGTGCTGAAGCGCTGCCGGCTGTGTGGCTTCAAGATACTTGACGAGCGCCGCCGCCGCGTCAAGCCCGACCGTGAAATCCTCGCATCCGAATCCCCTCAGGGACGCCGTTCCGAAATGTTTGAGCAGCACATCACGCGATAGTATGAAGCTGTTGCGCGAAAACGGGGTGAACAAAGCCTCTGAGGATTCTCGCAGTCGAGCGGTGAACTCGTCCGCCTCCTCCGGTATCAGTATCTCCGCAGGCAGGAGCCGCCCGATCTCATCAATCAGCCGATGCTGTGCAGTCTCGCCCTTGATTTCCGTGATCAGGAACTCACCAGTGGAGATGTCTACCACAGCCAGCGCGGATGTCCCATCGTGGTAACCGGGTGCTGCGAGGTAGTTGTTGCTGCCCGGCTGAAGCATGGAATCTTCTAGGACGGTTCCCGGAGTCACTACGCGGGTGACCTGACGCTTGACCAGTCCCTTCGCCAACTTCGCGTCTTCCACCTGGTCACACACCGCCACGCGATAGCCCTTGTTGATGAGGCGCGCCATATACCGGTCTACTGCATGAAACGGCACACCGCACATCGGCATTTTACCGGCCTTGCCAGCGTCGCGGGATGTGAGCGTGATTTCCAATTCTCTGGCGGCAGTCTTAGCATCGTCGCCAAACATCTCGTAGAAGTCACCGAGGCGAAACATGAGGATAACGTCGGGGTGTTCCTGCTTGATCTCTGTGTACTGTCGCAGCATAGGGGTGAGTTTGTCGGCACTCATGTTTCCACCACCGCGATCTACTCGCTTTTAGTCGCTCATGCCTTCAGCCAACTCGCCGGTGAATCCCCACGGATGCGCTTTCACCGCTGTTACCTGCGCCAACTTACCTATCATAGACCGCTTGCCTGGGAAGTTCACGGTCTTGTTCGTGCGTGTATAGCCGGTCAGCATGTCAGGGTCTTTCTCACTCGGACCTTCCACGAGTACCTCAAAAACCGTGCCAAGCTCTTCTTTGTTCTTCTGCAGGGTGATCTCGTTCTGGACGGCGATGAGTTCTATAAGCCTTAGTGTCTTAACCTTCTGCTCCACCTGGCAATCCATCTTCGCGGCGGGAGTACCCGGCCTGGGGTTGAATGCAAACATGAAGGCCGCATCGTACTTAACCTCGTTCATGAGTTCCAGAGTATTGAGGAACTGCTCATGAGTCTCGCCGGGGAAGCCTACCATAATATCCGTGGTCACTGCGACTTCCGGCATTCGCGTTCGTAGCCGCTCAAGCAAATCCAGGTAATGCGCAGCGGTATATCCCCTACCCATGCGGTCAAGTATTTCATCGTCGCCGGATTGGATCGGCAGGTGGAGGTGTTCGCAAACCTTCGGCAGTTCTTCCAACGCTCGGATCAGGTTCTCGCTCATATCCTTGGGGTGAGAAGTGGTAAAGCGAATGCGCAGCAGGCTTTTTACGTCATTGACCATCGTCAGCAGTTCGGCGAAAGTTGCCGTATCATCAGCCGCCTTACCGCACGAGCCGGCATAGCTGTTCACGTTCTGTCCGACCAGCGTCACCTGTCTGCAACCCGCCGCCACCAGTTGCTTGATCTCAGCCATCACGTCGCTCACGGGGCGACTGCGCTCCGGGCCTCGGGCGGATGGGACTACGCAGTAAGTGCAGTGGTTGTTGCAGCCATACATCACCGGCACAAAAGCTTTGATGCCCACCTTGCCGGTCTTGCACACCACTCTGGCAGATTCCGCGCCGCCGTTGTTTTCCCACGCCTCAGGCATCCTATCGGCTACCACGCGCCGCTTGCTTTTCAATGCGCCTTCTATCAGCTTGGGCAACTCATGAATACATGCGGTGCCGATAACAAGATCAACCGGCGCACCGTGTTTCAGAAGCGCTTTGCCTTCACGCTGGGCCATGCACCCGCAGACACCCACTATCAGGCCGGGCTTGGCTTCTTTTAGCGCTCGAAACTCACCTATCTTGCTCCTTACCTTCTGCTCAGGCTTTTCCCTCACACTGCATGTGTTCAGCAGGATGATATCCGCGTCACACTCCTCCGCGGCCTCCACGCAACCCATCTGCTCCAGCAGGTTGGCCATTTGGATGGAGTCGTCTTCGTTCATCTGACAGCCCCAGGTGAGGATTTTATAAGCGAGTCCCGCAGTACTCATTAGGAGGTGAGGTCTTTCCATCAGCTTCGTCTCAGGATATCCTATTATACCTGAAACACCCTGCCGGAAGCAAACTTGTGTGACACAAGGTGTTCAACAAGGAGAACACAGAGACATGGTGCAGTTCGATCAACAGCAGCAAAGAGATTGTTAAGCGACGGAAATCAATGCTGATGTTCACATAAATGACGCAAACGATGCGCTACGACCAGTGATATGCTCGCGAACTACTCCATACCGCCCTTCACTGATGGGTGTGTCAAGTAAACTGTGCTTCTGCCCTCACCGGTCGTGTCAGGCAACGACGTGTTTGACCCGGTCCGGGAAGAACACCGCCAGTTGCGCCAGTATCTGCCCCCAGTTGGGCACCCGCATCGTCCACTTGCGGGTCA
>JANYKG010000070.1 GCA_025358205.1 Armatimonadota bacterium | reverse complement strand
CGTGTTTGCCTGAGTACTTCCTTCAGCGTTATACTTGTCATCGATGCTCCTCCGTTTCGTTTGATTGATCCTTCATCAGAACAAGTCTACGAAACTTGGAGCATCTTTTCAAATGTACACACTCAAAACCTTCGCCAGCTGACTATTTGCCCATCAGGTTGACACCACGTGCGACCTCGACTAGAATCTTCCTGGAAGTGAGGCTCCACAACACATCATGGACCATGCCCAGACGGATTCCGGCAATGCAATACGAGACAGGATAGTCACCGGTAATATCTGGACCACCGTGCTGTGGCTCTCGTGGCCCTCAGTCATCACCATGGTCCTGCAAAACGCCTACATCATCATTGACGGCGTGTTCCTGGGACGACTAAGTTCCTCAGCGCTCGCCGGTGTGGGCGTGGCAAACCAGGTAATGATGGTTCTGTCTGCTGTGGGCAATGCAATCAGTATCGGCATCACCGCTATCGTCGCGAGGCTCATCGGCGCGGGTGACAGGCAGGGCGCGGAGTTGGCGGTCAGGCAGTCTTTGCTTCTCACGATCGCTGTGTCCGCAGTCACCGGCGGATGCGGTCTTCTCGCCGGGTACCGCATGCTAGGCATGATCGTCCACGACAAGGAGGCGCTGCGCCAGGGCACACTCTACATGAATATGCTGCTCATCGGCATCGCGCCCAACTTCCTGATGCTCTCGCTAACCGGCGTGTACCGGGGACTCGGTGACATGATAACCCCGCTGGTCAACATGGGCATTATGACGGTCTTGAGCATTGTGGGCGACTACGCGCTGATCTTCGGGATTGGACCGGTCCCCGCTATGGGCGTCACCGGTGCGGGTACAGCTTTCCTGATCTCGCGGTCCGTTGCGATGCTGGTCTTCTTCTTCTGGTTGCCGAGGACAAACGTTAAAGGCGCGCTTCGTGGTTCCTGGCGTCCTCACTGGGATTCCTGGAAGCGAATACTGAATATCGGTACCCCGGCGTTCTTCCAGAGCACCCTCCGCTCGCTCGGTTCATCGGTCTACTACGGCATGCTCGGCGGAACAGCACAAGGAGTCTCCGCTCTGGCCGCACTCACCATCGGTCTCAGAAGCGAGGGACTGGCGTTCATGCCGGGCTTCGGCTTCAGTGTCGCCGCGACTTCCATGGTCGGGCAGAACCTGGGGGCGGGGCGACCCGACCGCGCGGAGAAGGGCGCGTGGGCTGCAACCTACCTGGGCATGATAGTGATGGGTGCTGTCGGCGTTGTGTTCATAGTCTTCGCAAGACCACTTGCCGGGATGTTCACACAGGACCCGCATGTTCTACCGCTCGCCGCCGCCTACCTGCTGCTGAACGGGATCACCGAGCCGTTCCTCGCGATGTCCATGGTGCTGACCGGCGCGCTTCAGGGGGCCGGCGAAACCCGCCTGCCGACCGCGATCACGATCTTCATCATGTGGATCGTGCGCATCCCCCTCACCTACTATCTGGCGATCCACCTGGGACTGCAGTCCTGGGGTGCGTGGGCTGCCATGTCCTCATCGAGTCTGCTTGGCGGGCTGGCGATGTTGGTGGTGTTTAAGCGGAGCCGATGGAAGGAGAAGGAGATTTAGGGAGATGGTCGGGGGAAGAGAATGGTCGGATGGTCACATGGGAAGGAGATGGTCGGATGGTTCATGGTTGATGGGAAACCCGGAACCTGCAACCGAAAACCTGGAACCATCTGCCCCTTACTCCGTCACACGGCTTTTCAGTAGGAGTACGAGTAAGATGCACGAGCACGAGTAAGAGTAAGATCAACGAAATCCGGGTCACGTGTCACTCATCACTCGTCATGAGATCCCGTCACGTATCACTCATCACTCATCATTTGAAATTGGAGGCGTGAAGCGGATTCGAACCGCTGAATAAAGGTTTTGCAGACCTCCCCCTTACCACTTGGGTATCACGCCCCGACTAATCTCGATTATTCATGAAGTGAATAATGCGGACCAACTTCTGCCCGAACCAAAAATGGAGCGGGAGACGGGATTCGAACCCGCGACAACCTGCTTGGGAAGCAGGTGCTCTACCGCTGAACTACTCCCGCAAGAAACCACTCTGCATTCCGCAATCCGAACTCCGCATTCCGAATTGGAAATGGTGGGCGATACTGGATTCGAACCAGTGACCCCTGCCGTGTGAAGGCAGTGCTCTCCCGCTGAGCCAATCGCCCGACAAACAAACTCCGAATTCCGCAATCCGAAATCCGAATTGTGGAAGCTGGTGGGGATGAAGAGATTTGAACTCTTACGAGCGTTAAGCTCACTTGGCCCTCAACCAAGCGCGTCTGCCATTCCGCCACATCCCCGCGTTTCGGCAACAGGTTTTCCACACTTCTGAGCACGATTTTCGGCTTTTTCCCTTGTTCGCTCATACCAAGTAAGGTTCTGTTTTCACACCTTACCGCACTTGGTTCGTACTATCTTGTGTCGTCCTGTCTTGCACATTATAGCCGAACCCTGTGAGGTAGTCAAGCCCTTCAATCATGCAGATTCGGCAGGCTAATCAGCACGTGCAACTTGTTCCACAATCTCAATAACCATACGCCCGTCACCATGCTCCAGATAGGCCGCGTATTCTTCTTCACTCATGGCTTTGCATATCCGGCAGTCAGTACGCGGATTCTTCCATCCCTCGTGCAGGTGGATACCACGGTCGCAAGGCTTTACCGACGCCTGTCTCTCCAGTTCTTCTACCCTTCGCCTTAGCTTCATTGTCATAGCCTCTTCATCCTCTCGCCGAATCCCTTCGAGCGTCTGCTGTCTCATGTATAGCCCTTATCTGTGAAAGCTCTTCTGTTGTGTAGTGTGACAACTCGGGAACGTCCTGCACGTCCACCCGGGCCGCAAGATCACCCAATCCTTCCAGCGCAGTTACCCGCTCTTCCAGGTCTTCAAGCTCTACCGCTTTGAATGCCATTTCCATCACCGTCTTCGCCGCCGTCACCCGGGCCGATGCAGAAGACTCGCTGTCTTCCATAACGTCCTGCAAGGTATCCACCGCACGGGAACAAGCCCGCTGGAGCCGTGCCACAGCTTGCTTCACAATGTCACGCCTTGCCGCTCTGTAGAGCATCTGGAAGCCCGTATCATTCATCCATCGGTAAAGCGTTGTTTCCGATACCTCTGCATACCGCGCCGCCTCTGACACGGTAGGCTTCTCTAGTAGTCCGATGATTGCCCGGGCATATCGTTTTTCGTGCTTCTCTGTCATATTCTACCATTTCCTTCCGTGCTTGGAGTATACCGCGTGATGCATGTAGGACAGGCATACTCACCGCCTGCCTTGAAGTTGCAGGTCTTTCCACAGTGTGAACATTCACCCTTTACCGGGTCATATTTCGGCTTTGAGTCATCCACTACGCCGCTATCTTCTTCGCCGTTTTCCTCGTAGGGTGACGCCGGGTGACGCGAATTCGCGTTTTCTGGAAAGTGTTTTGGATTATGCTCATATGGGAGAGTTCCCGAAAAAGCCGTTTTGGCGTCACCCGGCGTCACCTTTGAGCGTGATTCACCGCCAAGTAAGCCGATTCCGGTGATATACCGGATACCCTTACCGCCGCGAGTATTCTCGATATTGTCCCTGCCGGTCAAGTTCCGTGAGAAGTCAGAAGCACGCTTGAATACAGGCTTGGTCTTGGATGCTTCACACCATGCCTGATACGCCTTCCACAGTTCGCCGGTTTCAACTCTGTACCGTGGATGAATCTCACACTCCTCTTCGATGAAGTCTAGCAGAACATCCATATTCTCAAAGAGCGAATCCACCTCTGCCTGTATCACATCGGGCATACCAAGCCCTTCCTTCTGCCATTCGCCGCACCCGCGAATACACCAAGCCAGTATGCCGGAAGCCTCTGCCTTCAGCGTGTCGGTAAGCCTTTCGTCACGCACAGGGAACTTCTGTTCGTGCGGATAGTAGAACTTCGTCCGAAACGGTAAGAGCTTGACTCTCCGCTTAATGGCGTAGTTCTGAGACTTGATACGCGGAACCTCGTTCGTTGCGAATATCACCCGAAACGTAGGCTTGAACGTGAAGTAGTTCTGGTACAAGTGCCGCGCCGTTATGCCGTCCTGCCCGGTAAGCTGTTTCAGAAGGGACTCATTGAAGGAAGTCGTACCTTCACTTTCGGACGCCGTGACAATCCGCGCTCCAACAAGTGAAGCCAGGTCTGAGCTATTCTCTCCGCGCTTCTCCAGGAACGTTGTAACCGGCGTGCCTTTGGCATAGTCACCAAGTATGTGAATAAGCGTATTCACAAGCACGCTTTTCCCATTGGAGCCTTTGCCCGTGAGCAGGAAGAAGCACTGCTCTCCCGTATCGCCCGTGAGCAGGTATCCACACATACGCCGTACAAAGCCGGCAAGCTCTTCATCCGCTGATTCATGGTTCTCTTCACCGCCCGGAAAGACTTCGCGCAGGAACCGTTCCCACCGCTCACACTTCGCCGCCGTATCGTATACCACTGGTGAGAGCTTGGTGAGCAGGTCTTCCGGCCTGTGAGGTCTGAGCTTTTCCGTCCGAAGGTCTACCGTGCCGTTCTCGCAGTTCAGAAGCCAGTTGTCTGAGTCCAGATCGCAACTCTGCACGGGTATGCCTTCGCACTTCGTTGCAAGCGTCACCATAGCGTCAAGCTTGCTCTTGGATTCAGAGCTTCTGATATGCCGGAAGAGAGCTTCACTCTCCGCCGTTGTCCGGCACTCCTTCAGCAGATCATACATGCCGCGTACTACGCCGCGTGCGAGTAAGTCTACCTGCCCTGTGCAGTCCGATACCCACTGCTTGCCGTTCCAAACAAGCCATACGCCCGCTTCCACATGGTAACGCAGGTCTTTACCATGACACGCTATCAGCCGCTCAGCATTGCCGAGATCGGTGAGCGGGTATCCGTCCGATGCACTACCCGGTATCTCCGCATGCTCGCACTGCTCTGCCGCCGTCGGTATCCACTCGGACGCCGCTTCTACCAGCGATAGAAGGTCTTCCTCTGTTCCGCCTGCCGCTAACCAGTCTGATACATCTCCCTTCTCCGATAGCCCGGGCAGTTCTAACACTCGCACACTCTTCGCTATGCCGCACAGGGCATTAGCAACTAATTCCGCGTGTTTCCTGCCCGGGCCGTCATTGTCCGGCAGTATGATAACATCCGCGCCCTGGAGTGAGTCCGAGAAGCGTGCTTCCCATTTCGCCGCGCCGCCTGCGTTTGTGGTAGCAGTCAGACCGATGGACTCCAGGGAATGAACGTCCTTCTCTCCTTCCACAATGAAGACAGGCATACCCGCCGCAATCGCCGAATTGACTTGCACAAGCCGGTATAGGACTCGCTTAACGCCCTTCATGTTCCAAGACCAACCGCCCTTCCCGTCCGGTTGTCTCTGCCTGAAGTCCTTCGGTTCATACCGCACAACCTGATACAGCAAAGAGCCGCCTGCATCGGTGTATCCATATTCCGCAACTACTCGGTTGTTCTCCGATTGTTCCAGTATGGCAGGTTTCGACTTCGTGAATAGATCGTGCATCTTGATACCAAGAGCCTGCACAATGGCGGTAGTTTCGCAACCGGCGAAGCACTTCAGGAGTATTCTGCTTCCATCATCGGACTCCGTGACACTGAGCGAAGCCTTGCTATCATCATGAGCCGGACAGCGTGCTACCCACTCCTTACCGCTCTGCTTTGGTGAGTCAAGAAGTTGGAGGAGATCCTCAAGCTTCATGGCGTGACCTCCAGTGCATCCGCAACATAATGCGGCAGTTCTCGCCCGCGTATCTGATACAGCCGTGTGACATACTCACGCTCAGAGAGTTCTTCGCCTTCTTCGAACCATGCTTCTGCATAGTCATTCATAGGGTAGACCGTGAACCGCCATACGGTAGGATTGTAGAAGACTACCGCGAACGGTACGCGGACCGAATCAGACAAGCGGCGGAGTACCCGATAACTTGCGTGCATTCGGTCAATACAGAAAGGCCGCGAAGCCTTGTATTCGATGATCGCACAGGGAATGCCGGAGTCATACTCACAGCACAGGAAGTCAACATCCACCATTGGAGCATCACAGCCATACAGCCGATGCCTTGCGGATAGAGCTTCATCGCGCCAACCCGTCCGCTCAGGCTTGACGCCCGGCCTTGGTGTGGTATAATGAACTGGTGATGAGTTTTTCGCGAAGCTCTTCGCCTGTCCCATAGCGGAGCCGCCGCGCCCGTCAAAGCCTGCGACTCCGCTATTTTGCATTACCGCTCTCATTTCTTCGCCTCTGTTCTTAGCTGTCCACAATTGTCAATCATACGTTCAAGTGCGGACAAGGACACGCGAACCCTCTTACCACATCGCAAGATCGGCAGTTTGCCCTCCTGTGCAAGACGATAGCTCAGGTTCCTACCTATGCCAAGCAAACGCCCAGCTTCGGGCACACTAACAGTGAGATTGTTCTGTACCATAAGGCACCTCCGTTTGTTTGTACTTGCCCTAAGTGTATCATTCGTGTTACGCTATGTCTACACGGTTAGCGTTGTGATTCCGTGTATCTTCCAGATTTTTCAGTGAGTGAAAGCAGGTGGTAGCCTTGTCCGTTGAGTTCGTGCAGTATGTGCTTGAGGATTGCGCCTTGGTCAAAGGTTTGGTGAAGGGCAATGAAACGTGCGGAATCGTGTTTCATTCTTCGCCAAAGAAAACCTATGAACCGATGAGAGATGAACCTACTCTATTCAAAAAGTTCGCGAAGGTTGGCAGTCGGCAGGTTCCGCCGGACGTGAACACCATTTTCGCCTTTGCCCGTGTGTATGGCAATCTTGGTAGGTTTGCGGCAATGACCTTGACTGAGGGAAACAAACTGCCGCCGTGGTTTCCGAGCCGCCAAGGTGAATTGCTCATGCGTGACCAGACAGGACAAAGGGTAGTGGTAGAACTCCTTGACGACTGGAGGAATGAATCAGAGCACATGGCGGCGGTCTATGCTTTTCATAGTGCTGTTGAGCAGAAGGACATGAGCAAACTCAAGGACATAGTACGTCTTGGCCCGTCTGACGAGCCTCGCCGCCTGAGTTGTCACGTTGACTATGGATATGCGAACGAAGACTGTTTTGTGGACTTGAACCTTCTAAGAAACTCGCATCTTCGTCCTGCCTATGACACAAGGCAGATTCTCCCTCTTGCGAGAGCGTGTCTAGTGCAGATAGTGAACAAACATCTTGACGATACCTCGGTATCCTTCAACAAGGCAGAGAATGTGATGGAGTTGCGTAAGGGCAATACAAGAGCCGGTATTGTCAGCCGAGCAGACGGTGGTCTGGAACTACACATTATCCCAACCAACCTCTTGGGTGCTATGTGGCTTCAGTTCGCCCAAGCTGTGACCGGACAGCGTGAGTTCAAGACGTGCCCTAACTGCGGAAACGATTTTGAGGTAGGTTGGGAAAAGGCCGAAGCATCGTCACAAGGAGAACTGAAGAAGCGTTCCGCGAAGTATTGTTCTACGTTCTGCCATGATGCCTACCATAACAAGAAGAAATCAGAGAGAAGAGCTATCAGTGAGTAGCCTTGTGGCTTCTGAGGACATTCTGAATATCTCACTTCGCTAGCTGATTCTTGGATTTTCTCGGGCCGATAGAGTGCCATAGAGTGTGTAGAATGAAGTGTGCTTTTGCCTAACCTTCGGTCGTAGGATATACTTACGAAGGAAAGGACAGAAAGCGCAACATGGCACTACTGAGCAGAGAACAGATCAAGGAACTGATTAGGGAACGGAACATCAAGACTGTCGAGGATATCCACGAGACGCTGAAGGATCTCTTCGGCGAGACGATCCAGGCGATGCTTGAGGCTGAGATGGATCACCATCTCGGCTACGAGAAGAACGATTCCGAGAACAAGAAGACGGAGAACCGCAGGAACGGTCACGGCACGAAGACACTGCGCACGAGCCACGGAGAGGTGGATATAGAAGTCCCCCGTGATCGGGAATGCGACTTTGATCCCCTGATCGTAAAGAAGCGCGAGAGGAATATCTCGAAGATCGAGGAGCAGATCATAGCCCTCTACGCGAAAGGCGTGAGCACCAGGGAGATACAGGACTACCTCCACGAGCTCTACGGCATAGACGTCTCGCCTGGGCTCATCAGCAACATCACGGATAAGATCATGCCGCTGATTCACGAGTGGCAGAGCCGGCCGCTTGAAGAGGTGTACGCGTTCGTATTCCTGGATGCCATTCACTACAAGGTGAGAGACAACGGCCAGATCAAGAGCAAAGCGGCCTACATGGTGATCGGGATCGACCTTGAGGGCAGGAAGGATGTGCTGGGCATATACATCGGCGAGAGCGAGTCGGCCAAGTTCTGGCTGTCGGTGCTTTCAGAGATGAAGAACCGTGGGATGGCGGACATACTGATCGTAAGTGTGGACAATCTCTCTGGGTTCAGCGAAGCGATCTCGGCGGCGTTCCCGAAGACCGAGATACAGAAGTGCATCGTGCACCAGGTCAGGAACTCGATACGGTACGTCTCCTACAAGGACGTAAAGAAGGTGACGGTTGACCTGAAGAAGGTATACACCGCCCCGTCTGAGGAAGTGGCACTAGCTGAGCTTGATCTATTTGCGGCGGAATGGGGCAAGAAGTACCCGTATATCGTAGAGTCCTGGCGGAGGAACTGGGCGGAGATAGCGACCTTCTTTGCCTACCCGCCGGAGATTAGGAAGATCATCTACACGACCAACCTGATCGAGAGCTACCACCGGCAGCTTCGGAAGGTGACAAAAGGAAAGAGCATCTTTCCGACCGATGATGCGCTGCTGAAGATGCTCTATCTTGTGACGCAGGACGTGACCCGCAAGTGGACGATGCGGGTGCCCAACTGGGGGCAGATACTGGCGCAACTGGCGGTGTTCTTCCCGGACCGGGTCAAACACGTCGTTGCCTGACACGACCGGTGAGGGCAGAAGCACAGTTTACTTGACACACCCCTTGAGATCACTCAGCTCGCTCATCACCAATCTGTAGTCCTCACCTGTATCGACAGGTGCCATGAGCAACACGCAATCGTTTAGCAGGTAAACGTAATTGTGCCGTTGCATTTTTCTTGTCGCGTCAGCCACACACTGATGCATCCTCCGCATTGTATTAGAGGCTCTGGTAGTCCCGCTGTCTACCTGTGCGCGTATTCCTATGAGGTCAATGTATGACACTATGCTGTCTGGCCAATTGCTCATCCTTATCGCGTCTCCATTCTTTAGAATAGCCCTGCACACGGAGAAATTACTCCTCTTGCGCGTAGCGAACAGGGTGTTAGTGCTTTCTGCACCGGCTGCGCGCTAGTAGTGGCACCACCAGCGCACCCAGGGCAACGAAGGATGACGGCTCGGGTACCGCTTCAACCGCTACACTAACGGTGAGGAAGCCAGAGTTATCCGCATAGCACTGCGGCCCATATGAGCGTTGGTAGTCAGTTGCACTGTAGGGATACCAGTCTGATATCCAGAAAGTGAGTTGCTGGCCTGCGGTCAGTGTTCTATGCGTAGAGTAGGTATGCGATGACGAATATTCACCCCACTCGTGGAAGTTTTCGCTACCATCGCTAAACCACAACATCAGTATACCAGCCGGAGTAGGCAAAGCGGGATCGATCGGTGTATCTTGGCGGGGTGTGCCATCAACCTTGGGTGTGATTGTTGCCCAGCTGTCTAGCGTAGCCCACCCTGCATCTGCCCAATAGGTGCTTGTGCTGAGGGTATACTGGTAGGTACCCGACACGTCAAACTCGTACATCCCCAGGCAGGAAGCAGTATATGTCACGAAGTGCGGCGTGTTTGAACCGTCCAGTGCTCTGCTGTTGACCGTGAATGTGGATGCCTTAGCTGAGATCATGCAGCTAAGAACCAGTACGAAGATCATCAACGCTGCATTCTTCATCCTTCTCCTTCTTTCGGCTTCTGCGAAGCCATGTAATTAAAATGTAAAAACCCTGGGTAATACCTTGCCTAGCCTGTAATACCTCAATGGGCATCAAACACAGATTACGCCTGGTTGTATGGAATGTCAATAGCCTGCACTCTCATCAGATGAGAATTCATGGAAAAACTGGTAATTATACCGGGGATAGCCTCTAGCCATCAGCTCTCAGCCGTCAGCGGAGAGGGGCGGCTGGAACAGCCGAACTATATCATCCTCGCAGGGCGTTAACTCGCTGCTGGATTTCCGACAACGCATCGGACAACCCACGTTCAGCAGCGACCGCCTTCAGGTAATCGTGGTCAATGCTACCGGCTTGCGCTACCAACAGCGTGATCGCCTGGATCGCGTCTTCCGAATCCTCTCGCAGTTTGTCCCAGTTCTGCCAAGCGGACAACCGGTCAATGATAATGTCCTCGATACCGATCACGAAGATGAGGCTCCCGTCGTCAAGCTGTATCTCGGAGATGCGGGTACTGTCACCATCCAGGGGACCGGTTGGGAACTCGACGTAGACATCAACCTGCGGATGCACATAGTAACGATGTCCGGGACGCTTTGTGAAACCGAGGGCATGCATCACTCTTGCGACCGCTGAGTCGTCAGTGTGGATGAAGTCAACATCCCGAGTCGTATACTCGGCGGTAGTGTATGTCTCCACGGCGAGACCACCGACCACTACAGGCGGGCTGACACCAAGCGCCATGAATGCCTCGGTGATGAGCGAGGCAACTTGAGTTAATAATCCTTGACGGCTGGGTGATGGTGAGATGTGGTGAAGGCGTGATTTGAGCGCTGACAGATGGTCAACTCTATCATTCGGGCCGTCGGGCATCATCGGCCGCCTTTATCTCACCGGGGTTGCGGCGCAGTTTGCGCGCACGAGCGTCGTATCCCGACTCCTTCTTGAGCCTCTGCGCTAGCGCGGGGATACCTTTCGCACGCAGTTCTGTCTGCAGTTCGGACAGCTTGTATCTCCTCATATCACATGCAACTCCGTATTCATTATCGGTCGTAGACGGATGCATGTCAAGTCTACCCAAACAGAATTGTAAACTCTCAATGATTTAAGCATACCGGCTCATGTCGCTTCGGATGGCGTGTTCAAGGTTTTCGGCGTCCTGCGAGCCGATGAGGAGACGTACGCCGTTCTTGAAGACGAGTTGCACGCCTCGGTTGCCCTTCATGTTGTACGCGCCGCCCAGTTTCGCGCCCGGTCCGATTCGGACGCGGATGCCCCAGCCGCCGTACTCGCCTATGGGATTGTACGTTCGTGCTACTGCTGATTCGATGTCAGCGAACGGAAACCTGCGAAACATCGGCACGAAGGGCCACCACTGCACGTATACGCCGTCATCGCGAACCTCGGTAACCATCCTGCAAAGGTACGTGAAAAAGAAGATCAGCAATGCCGTCGCCAGCAGCATGCCTTGTGGTGGCGCGTGCCGGGTCCAGACATACGGGCCGATGAACGCCACGACCAGAACGAGCGCTAGCCAGTAACCTATACCGCGCTGAACCTCCCGAAATGAAACGTTTGTCTTATCGCTCATTTCGCACCTACTGTCTGCTGGCCGTTTATCCAATCGGCAATGTCGCTTACCACGGCCGGTTCCACACTGCCCGGTTTCTCGTACTCGGAGGGCGTGGCCTTACCGACTCCGGTCATGAACAGGTGATTCAGGTCAGGGTAGAGCTTGAATGTAACGTCGGTCCGCGAAGAAAGCGCATCCTTCCAGAGTTTGAAGTCCGCCTCGGTGACCTGATAGTCGCGCCCGCCCTGCATGATGAGCATGGGCTGTTTCAGCGTCTTTGCCGACTCTGCGGGTTTGTAGCCCCGCAGATCAAGCCAGTACGATGCGGGAGACGTACCGAGGGGCAGCGTTGACATTGGGGTCTTGAGCGAGAGCTTTGGGCTTTTCACGTTCGCCACCTGCTGTTTCAATTTCGCCAACTCAGCCTTGTCGTCCGCTGTTAATGTATCTTTAAGTGAGGCGATGTAGGTGACCTGCTCCAGGAGAATATCCTCAAACGGTCTGGTCGGCCCGGCAAGCACGATCAAACCAGCGATCTCTGAATTTCCTGCGCCGATTCGCGGTATAAGCATTCCGCCCAGGCTGTGGCCGAGGACGTAGATTCGCTTCAGGTCTATCCTCTGCAGAGAGTGGGTGAGCGAAACTGCGGCCAGCGCATCGTCAACGGTCTCTTCCTTCACCGTTATTTTGTCTACCATCTTGGCCAGCTTCGCTGAATGGACTTTGGTGCGCTTGTCATATCGCACGACCGCTATTCCGTTGGATGCCAGACCCCACGCGATATCCATGAACGGTTTATTGGGACCTATGGCCTCATCCCGGTCATTCGGACCGGAACCATGAACGAGGATCAGGATCGGGAAAGGCCCCTCGCCCTTAGGCATGGTAAGCGTTCCGGGAAGTTGCCACTCCTCACCTTCGTTGACGAAAATGGGGTACTCCTCAAATCGTTCTTTGCGAACGTATGACGGAGCAGTGTATTGAGGTCCGGCGGACTTGGCCGGAAGCCCCTGCGTAATGGCGGCCGGTGGACCTCCCGGCGAAGGATTCAAAAACCACAATCCGCCGATCTCCCCGGTCAGATCGTAGACAACCCAGATGTCCAGCGACGTGCTGCCGAACTTGCTGGGGAACTGGACGATATCGTATACATTACCGCCTACGTCCTTCTTCCAGACCTGAGGTTTGGTGATTCCGCCGTATGCTCCCACTTTCTGGCAGACCATCTCCCAGGTATCCTTCAACTGCGCGGCGGACATCGCCTGTTTCATTACTGCGTCGAAATGCGAGACAGCTTCGGCGTACTGCCCACTCTTCACAGACTGCAGAAACGCAGTGCCGTCAGCGGCGCGGTCGGCATAGGCACCTTGCGACATAAGGCCGATCGCCAGCAAGCCGATAGCCACTAGTCTCCATGCGATAGTGTGTTTCTTCATCATTCTCTCCTTTCAGGCACGCTCATTCAATGCAACAGACCGAAGCTAGCCTGGATTATTCATGAAGCGAATAATCCAGGGCCTTCAGAGCATTATTCACGTTGTTTGTGAATAATGCGGGCCAAATTCACTTTACACGGATCAGGTAGATCAAGGTCGCGACGACCCACAGCACAAGGCCGCCGACGAGCACCAGAACGCCTATCGCTCCGCATGTGGCTGGCGGCATAGCTGTCAGGCGGAGCGCCACGGCACAGACAATGGTGATAACCCCGGTCAGAATTAATCCCTTGCCGCAATACGAATTGACGAGATACCAAATGCGTTTATCGGATTGGGTTTTCCGAACCTTGACACCGGAAATGGGATTGGGTGGGATGAGATTCATTGCCAGCGGCAGCCCTCCCACAATGCAGAGCACACTTAACCCAATGAGAAGCGGTTGTTGGAATAGCATTCCGGCCTGCTGAACAAATGTCGTCCACATATGATGCTCCTAATGCCCGTTGATCCAATCGCTGATGTCGCTGACCACTGACTGCGCCACGGTACCGGGTTTCTCGTACTCGGAGGGCGTGGCCATGCCGGTTCCCGTCATGAAGAGGTGGTTCAGGTCCGGGTAGAGCTTGAACGTGACATTGGTTCGCGAAGAGAGCGCAGCCTTCCAGATTTTGAAGTCTGCCTCGATGGCCTGGTAGTCCCGTGCGCCCTGAATGACGAGCATGGGCTGTTTCAGCGACTTTGCCATCTCCGGCGCCGCCCGAATATAGTCATCGAGATCCTGATTGTATGAATCCGGCACGCTCTTCATGGCCGATTGCACTTGCTTGTTGATCTCCTTCTTGGTGTCATCGGTTATCGGCCCATTTAGTGAGGCTATGTACGTGGCCTGCCGCAAGACACACTTCTCTACTGGCTGGGTGATGCACCCGGCCATCATGATCAGCCCGGTGATCTTGGGGTCGGCCTTCCCGATCCTCGGAGAGAGCAAGGCGCCATTGCTGTGGCCCAACACGAAGACCCTCTTCGGATCGATCCCGGTGGAGCCGCGAAGCAGTTTGACGGCCGCCAGCGCGTCGTCCGTCACTTCCTCCTTGACGGTAAAGCTCTTGCCCCACTTCGCCGGGTCAGTGTATACCTTACTGCGCTTATCGTACCGCAGGACCGCAACCCCTCTCGACGCCAGGCCCCATGCGATGTCCTTGAACGGCTTGTTGGCAAGTATGGTCTCATCCCGGTCCTGTGCGCCGGAGCCGTGAACCAAAACCACGGCAGGGAATGGCCCTTTGCCCTTCGGAATAGTCAGCGTGCCCGGGAGTTCCCACTCGCCGCCCTTGTTGACGAAAACAGGGTACTCCTCGAATCGCTCTTTGTGAACGTATGACGGCATCCTATACGGCACTTCCGCGGATTGTGCAGGGGACCCATACAGCCCGCCGATTTTGCCGTCTTTGTCGAATGTGACCTTGATGTCCCAACTCCCCTTCTCGAACTGGCAGGTCACATGTACAGTCTGAGAGCCGGCCTCCTGTGCCTCACGGCTTCCGGTGCGTGACTTGAATGCCCCTATCTGCGCCGTCACCTGCGCCCAGCTTTGGCCCAACTTCTCCGCGGGCAAGGCGGCCTGCATTGCGGCGTCGAAGTCCTTGGTCGCGGAGGCAAAGTCACCCCTAACCATGGAGTCAACCATCCCCTCAGCCACTTGGGTGGCGCTGGGTTTGGCACAGGATGCAGCTGCCAGCACTGCCACGCACGTCACGACCATGAGGACTATTCTTCCCATCGTCGTTACAAAACGATTCATAATGTTCTCCTCTTATCCTTTCCTAGCCTGGATTATTCATGAAATGAATAATCCAGGGCCTTCAGAGCATCATTCATGCTCAGCATGAATAATGCGGACTATTGCGCTTCCAGGATCAGCAGTCCCGAGATTTGCCCCGATCTGCTGAAGGTCACCTTGATGTTTACCTTCGAGTTGCCGAACTCACAGGCAATGACTACGGTGGTGTACTTCCAGTACTTCTCCGTGCATACATCTGTCTGCTTGATGAACGGACCATGGTATTCGATAACACGATTCCACGTGTCGCGAAGCTTTTCGGGAGTCAATATGGCTGCCACGGTCTCATCAAAGTCCTGCACAACGTTCTGGAAATCACCACGGACGAGCGACTCCACAAATGCTCTCGCGGCCTGTTCCACATCCATCGGCGGCGTCCACACGAACGCGTAGTCCTCCATTAGTGAGACAAGCGAGTTCTCCAAAAGTTCCGCGTTCAGGCGATAAATGATGTTTCGCCCCTTCTTTTCGTCTGTGATGAGTCCTGCCTCACGGAGTACCGAGAAGTGCCTGGAGAGCGTCGGCTTTGTGAGGTCGAAGTGTTCCGCTATCTCCCCAGCGGTCATGTCACGCTCGCGGAGGAGCTTCAGGATGGTTCGCCTCGTTGCATCTGAGATTGCTTTGTAAATTTTGTCCATGAATAACTCTTTGATGTTTAGCTAATTGTCTAAATGTTATCACGCGGCGGCCGGTTTGTCAAGTAGTTTGGCGCAATATTTTCGCGGTGTACGCGCCATCCTGCTCGTGGACGACGGCGTTAGTGGCCTTGACTCAAAGATCGCGGACTGGTATCCTCAGGGAATAGCATAGGCTGTACGTGGGCGAGATAATACACTGACTGAGCAGATATCGGTTTCGGGTGACGGGTTTCAGGTGTCGGATCCCCTGGAACCCGGAAACCGGCAACTGAAACCCTTGGAATTGGATGTACGTTTGAACGAACAGACGAATCCCCGTTTTCGCCGGCTTGCGACGGCTGCTGCTTTCGCGAGCC
Source organism: Armatimonadota bacterium (assembly GCA_025358205.1). Classification (GTDB taxonomy): domain Bacteria; phylum Armatimonadota; class UBA5829; order DTJY01; family DTJY01; genus JANYKG01. The sequence goes on along the minus strand of JANYKG010000070.1, from coordinate 63,168 downwards.
TTTTCGCATACGCGGTCGCCTTCACCGTCACGTCCGCTTCCATGAATGAGGTCGGAGCGTTCTTCCATGCCACTCAGTCCACGCTCGGCTGGCTGTTCCGCGCGCTGATGATCAGCTTTTTCACCGGAGTGATCTGCGCTGGGCGGTTCACTGATAAGCACGGCAAGCTGCACGCCATCTGGCCGGGATGCGCGGCGATGGCGGTCGGGATGATCCTCTTCGCGCAGTCGTCCGATTTCCGCACCGCGTTTCTCTCCACACTGCTCATGGGGTTCGGTGGAGGACTCTCAGAAGGCTCAGCCATGGCGCTGGTCAGCGACCTCTACACCGGCGCGCGGCGAATGTCCATGGCAAACTGGTCTCAGGCGGCGTTCTCGTTCGGGGCCATCGCCTGCCCGCTTGGGGTCGGTCAGTTGCTGAAGATGGGCATTCACTGGCAAGCGGCTTACTACGGCGGCGCGGGGGTCTGTGTCATCGCCGGCATCGCCGCCCTGTCCACGTTCATTGTCGGGCGCGAGGAGCTCTCGCCGATGCGACACCACGAGTCCGGCATGGCCACACTGATGAAGGACAGGCTTCTGCTGGTGCTGGCCGCCTCGATAATGCTCTATGTGGGCGCGGAGACCGGAACCGGGAACTGGTTGGCGGTCTACTTCAAAGCTGATCTGGGCGCGACGCCCTCGTACGCCGCATGGAGCGTGGCGGTATTCTGGGCGGGCATCACGCTGGGTAGAATCCTCGCGGGCTGGTTGGCAACGCGCATTTCCGAGGTTCCCACAATCCGGTGCGGACTGATGGTCGCGGCGCTGTTCCAGGCACTGCTTCTGCTGGTTCACGGCCCGACCTCAGGCATGGCGTTCGTCTTTCTTCTAGGGACATGTCTTGGCCCCATATTCCCCACGATCGCGAGCTGTTCCGGTGCGGCGTATCCGGGGCAGACGGGCACTGCGATGGGCATACTGGTAGCGGCAGGTTCGCTCGGCGGCGCGATCTTCCCACCGACAGTCGGCGTGGTGGCCGATCACACGGGCATGCGCATGGCGTTGTGGATATCGCTAGTGGTGATTGCGCTTAACCTGGGTGCCATGGGCTTGCTAAGGAAGAAGGACATCGCACGGGTATCGCACATTTCGCTTTCGTGAATCGTACTCGTTGATCCTACTCGCCTGTCCTGAGGCCCTCGAAGGGTACTCGATTTCCCAGAGCGGATGAAAGCCGAGTACGACTCACATCAGCGCAACATCACGGTATGTTTCCGTTCACTACTGTGGCAGGTAACCGGTGTCGCAAAGGAGCAGGAACTTCTCCATCGTTTCTTCACCGCTGTCCCCGGCCGTCATCATCAGCCCGACATGCTCGCGCACGGCGTGGCTCACGAGCTCGTGCTCGTCAGGCGGGATGCCTTTCCTATCTGCTATGAGCACTGGTATGCCCGCCGCCATGAGCATGACCGTAAACCCAGCCAGGTCACCAGGCTTCACGTCCAGGATCACGCCGTCCAGCCCTTCGTCCGCGATCTCGTCCAGGTTCGCCGCTACCCGTCCGCCGAACCGACGGTGGAACTCGTCCGCGCGGCTGTGTACGTAGTCCCACACGCACGCGATCTCCACATCCCGCGCCGTTAGCATCTCGCCGTATTCGCCGGAGCCTTCGGTCACCCCGGCTATTCCAACCTTCATCCAATGGTTCATAGTCGCCCTACTGCTCCGGCATCTCGCCTAACACAACGGTGAACTTGCTCTTCTTGCCCTCATGCACGGCCACAAGTTGCAGGCGGTCTCCCACCTTCAACGGCTTGATTATCGCTTCCAGTTCCTTGACCGTTTTCACCGGTTTGCCCGCGGCTTCCACCAACACATCTCCTGTCACCAGTTGGGCATCGTCCGCGGCAAATCCCTTGTAGACCTTGATGATAACACCCTCTACGTAATCCATACCCAGCCGCTGTGCCATCTTGGCCGTGAAGTCAATGGGCGTGAACCCAGTCCAGGGCCGTATCACCTTGCCCTTCGCTATGAGTTGCGGCACTATCTCGCGGATCGTCGCGACGGGAATGGCGAACCCCAGGCCCTGCGCCTCCACCTTCACCGCCGCGTTCATCCCAATCAGGTTCCCGCTGATGTCGCAGAGCGGCCCGCCGGAGTTGCCGAAGTTGATCGCCGCATCGGTCTGTATGGCGTTCTCGATCTTGCGACCGTCGGACGTGTCCACGGTCCGCCCGGTGGCGCTCACCACACCCACGGTGACGGTATTCTGTAGGCCGAAGGGGTTGCCGATCGCTATTGCCCAGGAGCCTATCTCCGGTGTCTTGTCCGCGCCAAGTTTCACGGACGGCAGGCCATTACCGGTTATCTTGACCACCGCGATATCGCAGAGCCAATCCTTGCCGATCACCTTGCCCTGGAACTGCTTGTTGTCCGGCAGCGTCACCGTGATCTGATCTGCGCCTTCGATCACGTGCTCGTTGGTTACCACATAGCCGTTCTGTCCATCGTAAACCCAGCCGGAGCCTTGGCCTTTTTGCGGCATGGGTTCGCCGAAAAAGAACGAATCGAATATGCTGCCTTGAGGACGCGAGACGGTGTCTATGTTCACTACCGTCGGGCCGACCAGCTTCACCGCTTTCACGACCGCGCTCTGCGATTCGGCGGACACGTCGGGCAGTCCGAGCGAGGGAACCGCCACGCACAGCGCCAGCATGATTGAGGAAATACAAAGTCCAAACCGCATATCCATCACCTGTTTCCATTTCGATATCGGGCATTGAGATAATACCACATAAACCCGCTGATTTGAAGGACGACTGAGCCGCCCTGCAGGTTCAGAAAAGAATACCAGGCCCGCATTATTCATAAAGAGAGTGAATAATGCTCAGAATGCCCTGGATTATTCGTTTTACGAATAATCCAGGCTGGAGTTGATTTAGGTCAAGGTTAACAGCGTGCAATCTGGCTATAATTACGTTATAAAGCACGAGGAGGTTTCCAAATGGCGAAAGTGATGCGGAAGATCATTAAGATAGATGAGGATTTGTGCAACGGATGCGGGCAGTGCGTGCCGTCTTGCGCGGAGGGCGCGATTCAGATAGTAGACGGCAAGGCGAGGCTGGCGTTGGACAAATACTGCGACGGGCTGGGAAATTGTCTGGGCAAGTGCCCGGTTGACGCGATCTCGTTTGAGGACCGCGAGGCCGAGGAGTTTGACGAAAAGGCCGCGATGGATCACGTGAAGGCGACCGGTCACGTGTCCACAGCGCCGGCACATCCTGCTCATGGCGGAGGCGGTTGTCCTGGTTCGCGGATGCGTGACTTCCGCGCTGCAGCGGAACGGACGCCGTGCGGAGATACCCCCGAACTGCAGTCGGAGCTGCGTCAGTGGCCGGTGAAGCTCAACCTGCTCAACCCCGCCGCGCCGTACCTGCATGGGGCGGACCTTCTGCTGGCGGCGGACTGCACGGCCTTCGCATACGCCATGTTCCACCCGGATCAGTTGAAGGGCAAGGCGCTGGCGATCGGCTGTCCGAAGTTCGACGATGTGGATCGTTATATCGAGAAGCTGCACGCCATCATCGAGCAGAGCGGCATCAAGAGCATCACCGTGGTTCACATGGAAGTGCCGTGCTGCCTGGGACTGCTGTACGCAGCCGAGGAAGGCGTCAAGTCATCCGGCGTGGACGTGCCGCTGAAGTCGGTGGTCATCGGCATCCAGGGTGAGGTCAAACCGCCGTCGGTCTTCGCGCTCTAGTTCTCTCCACTCAAAGCCGAACTGAAAACTTGTGTGCCCTGCTCGTGCTGTCAGGTCGTTCCCCCGGAAAGGCCGAGCACCCTTCGCCAGGCTCAGGACAGGCGAGCAGGATCAACGAGTACGATTCACGAAAGCTTGGCTCTGGTTCCAGCCAATCCGCAATCCGAGATCCGCATTCCGAAATGGGCATTCGAATTGCTCTTCCGCGCTGTATTGAACTGTGCTATAATGATGCTCAGACTTGTCTGGGAAACCGGATGCGATCTTTGAGGAATCGCCGGAGAGACTTCTCGCAACGTTAGCCTGCATCTGTGAGCATTATTCACGTTGCTTGTGAATAATGCGGACCAGCGGCGCTGCCAGTCTCTCCGCGATGGGACCGCAAATGCTCCGCATTTTCGTAGGAGGAAGCAGGGTGGATAATTATGCATACATTGCGCTTTTTGCCGTCATCGGCGTTGCATTTTCCATATTTGTGATGCTGCTTTCGTGGGCCATTCGCCCGCACCGCCCCTCCAAAGTGAAACTTGAGCCGTATGAATGCGGTGAGATACCGTTCGGAAACGCATGGCGACAGTTCAAGGTCGGCTACTACATCTTCGCTCTGGTCTTCGTGATATTCGACGTGGAGGCCATCTTCATTTTTCCGTGGGCGAAGGAACTACTGAACTTCAAGGCCAAAGGATTAGGAGTGTTCGCGTTTGCGGAGATGATGATCTTCATCGCCATCCTGGTCGTTGGTCTGATATATGCATGGCGAAAAGGAGTCCTGAAGTGGGACTAGTGGAGCGACTTCCTGAGGGTGGCGTCATCACCACCAGGCTAGATACGGTACTGAACTGGGCGCGTGTGTCATCGCTGTGGTACATGCTCTTCGGCCTGGCGTGCTGTGCCATTGAGCTGATGGCGACCGGCGCCGCAAGATACGATTTCGACAGGTTTGGCATGATGTTTCGCGCCTCACCCCGCCAGAGCGACCTCATGATCGTGGCGGGCACGGTGACCTACAAGATGGGCAAGCGCATCAAGCGGCTTTACGACCAAATGGCCGAGCCAAAGTACGTGATTGCGATGGGTTCATGCGCAACGTGCGGCGGCCCGTTCTATGATTCATACGCGGTGGTGAAGGGCGTGGACGAGATCATTCCGGTGGATGTGTATATCCCCGGATGCCCGCCTAGACCGGAAGCGCTGCTTCAGGGCTGCCTGAAACTGCACGAAAAGATTCGCAAGGAGAGCGTGGCCGACAAGAAAGAGGTAGCCGAGAAATGCTGACCTCCGACAGGATAGCCGAACTTGTGAGAGCGCAGTACCCGAACGCGGTGATTGAGACCGGCGAGTCCGGCGGCATGCCTGCTCTGCGGGTGAAGGCGGACGAGATCGTCGGCATCTGCGCGCTTATCAAAGAGTCGCTTGAGATGAACATGGACTACCTGATGTCTCAAACGGCGGTTGATCGGCCTGAGGAGTTCGAGGTGGTCTATCACCTGTACTCGGTGTCCGCGAAGCACTACGCGGTGCTGAAAGTGAGTGTGGACAAATCCACCCCGTCGCTGCCGTCGGTCTACTCGGTCTGGAAGGCGGCGGACTGGCAGGAGTGCGAGATCTACGACATGTTCGGGATAGTATTTGAGGGGCACCCCGACCTGCGGCGGATACTTACTGACGATGATTTTGAGGGCTTCCCGCTGAGGAAGGATTACGGCATCGTAAGTGAGTGTGAGGAAAAGTCCGAACAAGAGTAAGAGTAAGTCATCATGACCTGACGGCTACAAAATGGGATGAAAACACCTGAGGGGAATACCCCTCACCCTAACCCTCTCCCTCAAGGGGAGAGGAGATTTTCGAGGTAGAGTAAGAGCGGATGGCGATTAGGACCGAAGAAGTTCAAATAAACATGGGGCCGCAGCATCCCAGTACGCACGGTGTACTGCGCATGATTCTCACCATTGACGGTGAGACGGTTGTTGACGCCCGGCCTGATATAGGGTTCCTGCATCGCGGGATTGAGAAACTTGCTGAGAAGCGCACATACCATCAGTTCGTTGGCCTCACCGACCGCCTGGACTACCTCTCCGCCATGCTGGGCAACGCCGTCTACGCAATGGCGGTGGAGAAGGTCGCAAGCATCGAAGTCCCGGCGCGCGCAGAGTACATCCGCGTCATCATGATGGAGTTGAACCGTATATCCAGCCACCTCGTTTTCGTCGGCGCGTTCGGCCTGGATTTGGGCGCAACTACACCGTTCCTGTACACCTTCCGCGAACGCGAAGACATCATGGACATCTTCGAGGCGGTCTGCGGCGCTCGGCTCACATACAGCTACATCCGCCCAGGCGGAGTGGCTAGAGATATGTCCACAGGATTGGATCAGATGATACGGGCGTTTCTGAAGAAGATGCCTCAGCGACTTCAGGAAATAGACGAACTGCTGACCGGCAACCAGATATTCCTTATCCGTTCACGCGGCATAGGCGTCATTTCGGCTGAGGATGCAGTCAGTTATGCGCTCAGCGGACCGGGGCTGCGCGGCTCAGGTGTGGCATTGGACGTGCGCAAGGACGATCCATATTCGGTTTACCCGGACCTTGACTTCAATGTTTGCACTGAAGACACCTGCGACTGCCTGGGGCGGTATCTGGTGCGCACCGGCGAGATACGCGAGAGCCTGAAGATAGTGGAGCAGGCGCTGGACGCCCTCCCCGAAGGCGAGTTCACGGCCAAGGTGCCGAAAGTCCTGAAACCGCCTGCAGGTGAAGCGTATGCGAGAGTCGAATCTTCCAGAGGCGACTTGGGTGTTTATCTTATCAGCGATGGTTCCGCCAGCCCTTACCGCCTGCACTGGCGCGGGCCGTCGTTCATCAACCTGGCAGCAGTCGGCCAGATGGTTAAGGGATTGAAAATCGCCGACACAGTCGCTGTTCTCGGCAGCCTGGACATAGTCCTAGGCGAGGTTGACAGATAGTTCGCATTATTCACGATAAGCGTGAATGATGTTCTAAAGGCCCTGAATTATTCGATTCATGAATAATCCAGGAGAGGAGGAGACATATTGTCTGCCCGTCCGTTCTGGATCATTTTCACCATCCTCATGGTTTTACTCGCGGAGTGGCTCATCGTCAAGCCGGTCGCCGAGTGGCGCATGGTTGACGAGATTGCCGCCATGAACCTCTCGTACGGAGAAGTCTTCACAACGGGAAACGCGGCTGATCTCTCTCGACCCGTGACCAAGGAAGATTTCGACTCCAAATCTTTTCTCTTCAAGTGGGATACCCTCTATTCCGAAAGCCAGCAAAAGGCCGTCTTTCTCGCCACGGCTCTGGCGCTGATGGGCCTACTGCTCGGATTCCTTCTGGCGTCTTTGACGTTCAGGCAGCTCGTCCGAATCAGCGAGCGCATGGTCAAGCTCTCTGTGACGGATAAGATAGCAGGACTGATAGGTATTTTGCTCGGCGTTATGATCAGCCTGATGTTGGTTCCCGGCGTCATGTCGCTGTTCCGACTTGGTCGCGATCCCGTTGCAGTAATGGTGGCCGGGGTGGTTATCATCTACCTGTGTGTGGCGGCCATGATGAGCATGAAGGACGAGATGAAGTTCTACTACCCGGGCATCGCGCGCGCCGGGCAGGAAGACAAACCATACCAGAAGCCCAAGTTGCTAGACACCAACGTCATCATTGACGGGCGGGTAGCGGATATCTGCCGGGCAGGCTTTATCGAGGGTCAGATACACGTTCCCAGCTTCGTACTGGAAGAGCTTCAGCACATCGCGGACTCTGCGGACAGTCTCAGGCGAGCGCGCGGACGCAGGGGCCTGGACATCCTGAACGCCATGCGCAAGGAACTCGATCTTACGGTAACACAAGCTTCGGCCGTGGACCCAGCCGACTCAGACGAAGTGGATGCGCGACTGGTGAAGCTGGCACAGGAACTGGACGGCGCTATAGTAACAAACGACTTCAACCTGAACAAGGTTGCTGAACTCCAGGGCGTTCCGGTTCTGAACATCAATGAACTCGCAAACGCTCTGAAGCCGGTTGTGCTTCCGGGCGAAGAATTCAGCGCCTCCATAATCAAGGAAGGCAAGGAAGCAAGCCAGGGTGTGGCATATCTGGACGACGGTACCATGGTCGTGGTGGAAGGCGGCAAGAATCGCATAGGCGAGACCGTTGATGTGATAGTCACCAGCGTGCTGCAGACGGTAGCGGGGAAGATGATCTTCGCAAACCTGAAGACTGAACAAGACGAGGAGGATGACCTGATTGACAGGAACGTCCGCAATTATTCCGGCTTCAGGCCTAGGAAAAAGACTTAGCGCGCAGGGCGGCAAGTCTTTTGTGCCTCTCGCCGGCGAGCCGATGCTGGCGCACACGTTGAGAACTTTTCAGAATTGCAGCGCTGTTGACGAAATAGCGCTGGTGGTACAGCGTGAGCGTGTCCCGGACGCAGAAGCGCTTGTACGTGACCTCGGCATCACCAAGGTAGCGGCAATAGTCGTCGGCGGTGAGACCAGGCAGGATTCAGTGCGAAACGGCCTTGCGCGAGTATCACCCGAGTGCGACATCGTGGCAGTGCATGACGGCGCGCGTCCCCTCGTTACATCGGGAATCATCACAGCCACCATCGAAGCTGCCAGAATCCACGGCGCGGCCATAGCAGCGGTTCCCGTGGTAGACACCATCAAATCATCCGTGGATGGATTACTCATCACCGGAACTCTGGACCGTGATGAGCTGTATGCCGTTCAGACCCCTCAAACCTTCAAGCGCACAATTATCGAAGAAGCTTTCGAATCAGCGTATGCAGACGGATGGTTTGGCACGGATGATGCGTCTATGGTAGAGAGGCTCGGCATATCTGTGCGGCTGGTGTGGGGTTCATACGAGAACATCAAAGTGACAACCCCGACAGACCTGGTATTTGCGGAGGCAATCCTTTTGAAATCCGAAATCCGAAATCCGAAATCCGAAATGAGAGTCGGTCACGGTTATGATTCGCACCGCCTGGTTCCTGATCGCAAGCTCTTTCTGGGCGGTGTAGAGATACCATTCGAGCTTGGGCTACTCGGCCATTCGGACGCTGATGTCCTTATTCACGCCGTCATAGACGCACTGTTGGGGGCCGCCGGCGCAGGTGACATAGGCAGGCATTTTCCTGATACCGATCCGGCATACAAGGACATAAGAAGCGCCGAACTGCTGAAGCGAGTAGCCGGTATACTGGAGGAATCAGGTTGGCGGGTGGTTAATTTGGACATAACATTGGTGACAGAACGCCCGAAGATAGCCGCCCATGTGCCTGCAATCTGTGAGAGTATCGCAGGCGTGTTGGGTATTGCACCGCAGCAGGTGAACGTGAAGGGCAAGACCGCCGAGGGCCTGGGGCCGGTTGGCGAAGGACTTGCTATGGAGTGTTTTGCGGTTGCCATGCTGATTCAGATATCCTGATGTCATATTGCTGCTTGTGGGTCGTAGGGTGAGATATGCCGGTCCTGAAAACAGAAGCCATAACACGCTGCTTCGGCTCGCTGAAAGCCGTGGACCAGGTGAGCATTTCCATTGAAGCCGGCGAAGTTTTCGGGTTGCTCGGGCCAAATGGCGCAGGGAAGACCACGATGCTGAAGATGCTCACCACCCTGTTGCCGATCACAAGCGGGTCAGCTACCGTGGCGGGGTTTGATGTTTCACGCAATGCGGGAGACGTTCGGCGGTGCATAGGCTATGTACCACAGGCAATCTCTGCCGATGACCAGTTGACCGGCTACGAAAATCTTCTCATAATCGCAAAGCTCTACGACATTCCGCGGGCCGGGCGTGATAAGAGCATTCAGGAAGCGCTGGAGTACATGGGGCTTGCGGACTCGGCTGAAAGGCTGGTGGCGGATTACTCAGGCGGCATGATCCGGCGGCTGGAAATAGCACAGTCCATGATGCACCGCCCTCAGGCGCTCTTTCTGGATGAACCTACCCTTGGCCTTGATCCGGGTGCGCGTGTAGCCGTGTGGGAACATATAGAAAAGATGCGAGCCGATATGTGTACTACCATTTTGCTTACCACCCACAGCATGGAAGAGGCTGAGTCTCTCTGCGACCGCATAGCCATAATGGACGCGGGCAAGGTGGTTGCTTCTGGGACGCCTGATGAACTCAAGGCTTCCGTGGGTACGGACGATGCTACGATGGACGACGTATTCATTCACTACACTGGTGGGAAACTGGATGCGAGCGCAAGTTACCGCGAAACCTGGAAACGCAGACGGACTGCACACCGACTCGGCTGAGCCGATCATAAGACCGGTCGGTGTCTTCGCGCATATATACAGCTTTGTGCGGAAGACCCTGATCGTCGCCGAACGGGAGGTACGCCGGATACGCCATGATCCGTCGGACATACTCACGCGTGCCATCCAGCCTGCTATATGGCTAGTTGTCTTTGGTCAGGTTTTCACGCGTACCCGAGTGTTGCCAACGGGCAACCTGCGCTATGTGGACTTCATGGCGCCCGGTGTGCTGGCCCAAAGCGTCCTGTTCATCGCCATATTCTACGGCATTGCGGTGATCTGGGAAAGGGACATGGGTATCATCCAGAAGTACCTGGTTACCCCCACGCCGCGCGCCGCACTGATACTGGGCAGGGCTCTCTCCGCAGGAGTGCGCGCACTTCCGCAAGCCGTCATCATCTACTTCCTGGCTTTGCTTCTGGGCGTGAAGATGAATTATCATCCGCTCGCGCTTCTCGGTGTGATCTTTGCCGTAGTGCTTGGCGCTGTCATATTTGCCGTCTTTTCCATGATTATCGCCGCGCTTGTCAAAAAGCGAGAGCGATTCATGGGCATAGGTCAAATCCTCACCATGCCGCTCTTTTTCGCCAGTAACGCAATTTACCCCATGAAACTCATGCCGCCATGGCTGCAAGTAGTATCATCCTTCAATCCATTGACCTACGAGGTGGATGCGCTGAGAGGATTGATGCTGACTGGTGGGCACAATACATATTCATTAGGTTTGGACTTTGGCATACTCATGGTTGTCGTTGTGGTGTTCGTAACCATCGGCGCGAAAATCTATCCCAGAGTCGTTACCTGAAGTCCGTTACGCAACCAGATTTCTTTTCGCGTCATGGCAGCCGGTCGTGTTTGACATAGGCGCTTCGCCGTGTTAGACTCTACATGCAGTAACATTGCGCTTATCTGGGTACTATGTACCTGTACGCATTGCTCACGAACTTCGTGAACAATGCTCCGAAGGCCGCGGATTATGCGGGACAAGCATAATCCGCGCTAGTCCGCATTATTCACGAGAGGGTGAATAATGCTCTGAAGGCCCTGGATTATTCACTTCATGAATAATCCAGGCTAGTACACTTTGAGTTGTCCGCCTATTCGAAAGGAGTTGTTTCACCCCATGCAAATCACAGTCAAAGGCAAGAACATGCCGGTCACTGATTCACTTCAGCAGTATGCCGAGAAGAAAGTCGAGAAGCTCGGCAAGCACTTTCAGAATCTGAAACAAGCGCAGGTCATCACCAGTATGCAGCGTGGCATGCACATCGTGGAGATCAGCCTTGAGGGCGACGGCATAACGTTACGTGGCGAGGAGCATTCCTCCGACATGTACGCTTCGATTGACCAGGTGGTTGACAAACTGGAGTCACAAGCCAAGCGATTTAAGGGCAAGCTGGCTGGTCGCGTACACCCCGGCGCTCCACCCAAGGAGCATATTGCTGCTCAGCCTGATGATGGAGTGGTTGATGAGAAGGGCTTGCCGCAGATCGTGCGCACTAAGAAGTTCACGCTGAAGCCCATGCCCGCCGAGGAAGCGGCAATGCAGATGGAGCTTCTGAACCACGATTTCTTCATCTTCCACAACACGGATACCGACAATGTCAGCGTGATCTATAAGCGGCATGACGGTGACTACGGCCTCATAGAGCCGGAGCAATAGAAAATATGAGAGAATGGCTGATGGGATGCAGGGTTCGTGTTTCGTACTCGTGGATCCTACTCGTACTCGGCGTTCCGGGAAATATCGAGTAAGAGTACAAGTAAGATGCACGATTCAAATCCCCACATGAACCATCAGCCATTCCCCGAGGATCGTCCCATGCCCGGCGTAGTCTGTCTCGGTGAGGCCCTCATAGACTTCATACCGCTCGAATCAGGCGTGGGCCTGATGGACGTGGATGCTTTCAAGAAAGCCCCCGGCGGCGCGCCTGCCAACGTTGCTGCGGGGATCTCCAAGCTCGGCAAAGTGGGCGCGTTCGTAGGCAAGGTTGGCGATGATCCGTTCGGGCGCTTCCTGGAGCGCACGTTCACCGAGAACGGCGTAGACACCAGCCGAATGCTATTCGATCCCGAGTACCGCACCGGCCTCGCGTTCGTCTCCCTCACCGCCCAGGGCGTACCCGAGTTCATGTTCTACCGCAACCCGAGCGCGGATATCATGCTCAAACCTGAGGAGATTGACGAGGCGTTCATCCGGTCCGCACGGTGTTTCCACTACGGCAGCATCACCCTTATCTCCGAACCAAGCAAGAGTGCCACGCTGGCGGCGATACAATGCGCGTCCGACGCCGGACTGATGATCTCCTACGATCCCAACCTGCGCAAACCGCTCTGGCCGAGCCTGGACTACGCGAAAGAGCAGATGCTGGCAGCCATGGTCTATCCGCACGTGGTCAAGGTCAGCGAGGAAGAACTGGAGTTTCTGACCGACACGTCGGACCTGTCTGACGGGTCTGCCCGCCTCATCAAAGCCTACCCGAATATCAAGCTCGTGGCAGTCACACGAGGGGCGGAGGGCAGCTACTTCGGAACAAAAACCGGCGCGGGTTTCATTCCCGCATTCTCCGTGGATGTTGTAGACACCACCGGGGCGGGTGACGGCTTCATGGCCGGGATGCTCTCCTGCCTGCTGGACTGCACCTTTGGCCCAAAAGAGATCGGCAAGATCGGTAGACTTGAATTCGCGAAGATGTTCCGATTCGCCAATGCCGTTGCCGCGCTCACCACCACCAAACGCGGGGCGATTTCTGCACTCCCCACCCTCGCTGACGTAAAAACGTTGCTCTAATCTTTCTCCAAACCGAATCCATCGCTTCTATGGTGTTACAAGTTGAATTTCGTGGCGGCCCGCGCAGGGCGCCTGCTCCCGGAACCATACTGCCATGCGAAAAGAAGTTGACAACCCAGCCGCGATGTGATAATATTTAGTCAATTAGCTAATCATCTAAACGTTTTTCGCGTTGATGGCTGCAAGGCAATTCCGAAAGGGCAAAGGGTAAGGCATTATGAGCAGAGGTTACAGGTTCCTGGGAATTCTTGGTGGGTTGCTGCTGGTTGCACTCTTGAGGTTGCACCTGTCTGTGCCCCAGGCCTCAACTCAGAACTCCACCATGCTGCATGAGTTCTGGCCCAGGTTTCCCAGGCCAAAGACGGTGCTAACGACGGATACTTGTTCCTCGAATGATATGTCGGTAGTGCAGCAGACGCTGGCCGGGCTGGTTTCACACGCGGCGCGAGAGGGACGGTGTTCTGAAGCCGTGTGGATGACCGAGGGCCATCCCGCATATCCGCGGTGGCTCGCCATGATGCTCAAGCAGACCGGTGCCCGGAAGCAAGGTCCATTCGAGACGTGGACTCTGGTGGACCGGTACAGGAAGCAGGGAATCGTCAAAGGCTACATCCTTTATCGTGCTGATGACTCCAAACGCGCCTTTCACGAGCTTGGCCCGATGGACACATCCGTCAACGTCGCCACCTCCATGTGCGCTCTCCTGGGCGGGGTTGCAGTGTCAACGGAACTGGAGGCCGAGGCGCGTACACATGGGTTGGAGATGCTACTCGATGCTGGCACAATGACCGAGGAACAGTGTTTTTCCAAGTATCGAGACCGGTTCAACCGACGGGTGCTTGCCGAACTCGAACCTAAGACGGCGATGACTAGGGCGGAGACGGTTGCGATGGGCGCCTTCGCCGTATCGCAGCCCGGACCGCTCTATGAGCAGGCTTTGGAGTGGCTCACCCCGGACTCACCGATGCTGGGCTGGGCAGTCGGCGATGAGAGCCTGATCACGTCGCCATCCAGCCGTTGGGGTGACTTCCAGACCGGCACTAACTGGCTCTCGAACCTCGCCCTCATGTCCACGGAAAAACCCGGTGTGACCATCCCACGGGCGAAACTGCGCCAGTCGGATCGCAAGACGCTCTGGGACATCCGGTGGGAGGATAACGTTCATTACGCTTCCTTCATGATGAGCGACGGGGACAACGTCCAGTGGCAGATGGCCAACTTTCTCGGAGGCGAGGAAGACTCCTGGTGGGCAAACCGCTATCGAGGACAGCTCCCGATGGGCTGGAGTTGCTGTTACGTTGACCTTGCGCAGGTCTGTCCATACGCGCTGGAGTATCTCCTCAGCACGGCAAAACCAAATGATGATTTTATCCTTATGTCTGGAGGGTATTACTATCCCGATCTCTTCGGGAGCAGCAGGCCCGGCTCCGATCTGCTTCGCCTGCATGCATCTCGCATCGGGGAGTATATGCGCATGGGAGGCATCCGTCTGATATCCGCCAATACCCAGGACATTGATTCGAAGAGCGCCATCGAGGCATACAATACCTATGCCCGGGAGATCCCGGACCTGCTTGGGATGATGATGTACCAATACTCTCCGTACACAGCGGGCAAGGGGTCTGTCGTGTGGGTGAAAGACAAGCGTGGAGACGACGTCCCGGTTGTCGCCTGTCGGTACGCCATCTGGGGCAAGAGCCAGATTCCCGAGGATGGTCCCCCCGGCAAGGTTGCGAATATGCTCAACGCAATGCCTCACGACGGCGCTCCGACCGACACCGATCACTTCAGTTGGGTGATGGTCCATGCATGGTCATACTTTAAGCGCCATGAACCCGGCGGCGCGCCCGAGACTGAGGAAGTGGACCAGTCACTCGGGAAGCAGCCAGAGGTCGAGCGTGGTCTAAGTCCGGTGAAGTGGTGCGTGGAAGACCTTCAGTCGTATGTGAGGGTTGTGACGCCCACAGAGCTAATGCTGCAGATGCGCCTTCGCCTTCGCCCACAGCAGACCCTTTCCAGGGGTCTGGCAGATCTCAAAACGCAGTGCGGCAAGCTCGCCGATGCAACGGCGCGACGAGATGCTCAACAACTTGTGACAAAGGCGGAAAAAGAACTTAGTCACGGGGGATATCGCCAAGCGTTCGAGGACGGAAAACACGGCTACAACGTGATAGCGAAATCCCATCATTGAATTGTGACGCGCTCTGCGTCCTCGCAAGCCGTGATGACGCAGAGCGGATGTTTGTGTTGAGCTACTCCCCGATCATGTAGATATGCACCGCGTATGGCTCGAAGACATCGGTGAAGGCGTTGCGTGTCACGGGTAACGTGCGGTTCTCACCATGTACCGCTATCTGCTTGCCCGTGATTCCCGGCCCGGCAAAGCGCATCTTGATCGTCTTCTTCGCTCGGTTCACCGCGATGACCGTCAGCTTGCCACCCTGGTCCTTGACGATGAAATCCACAGGCGAATCGGCAGGCGACTTGGTGATCTTCCCGCTCACCACCGGAGCAGTAAGCACAGGGTCCAGGTCGCGCATCTCGCGTATCAACTGCTTTACGTACTCCCAGTCGGCCTGCTCCGGGTTGTTCAGTATCCCGGATGCCTTCTTGTAGTAGTCGAGCTGGCCCGAACCGGTGTAGAACGCCAGCCCCTTGATGCCGTAGACCACGGGCAGGTAGCACATCAGCCGATACTCCGCCCTCGTGGGGTATCGTCCGTCAATGCGCGGCTGCTTGAAAGACTGAATGGCGATCCAGAGCGGCTTGTTGCCGGTGTAGTTGGTAAGCCAGTTTGGCGGGATGAAGGTCAGGTCGCTCTTGATCTCCGGCGCGGGTTGCTCCGGGTTCGGCTCCATGGGTATGGGATAGTACCACCAGACGCCGACATCCATCATGCTGTCCGGGAAGAAGAAGCTTCGTTCAACAGGTATCTTGTTGACCACATCGCGGGTGTCGCCGAGTACAAACGGGTGATTCGGGTCCATTTCCTTCACTATCCGGTAGACGCCTGCGATGTTCTTCAGCGGCCCCTCACCTCGGGCAACGCGCTCCTCCGACCCCCAGTAGCCGAGACCGGGATGGTTGCGGAAGGTCTCTATTCGGCGGCGAACCTGCTCCCACTTGCCCTTCTCGATGGCTTTCCTCGGCAGTTCGACCATCATTGTGATCCCTGCCTCAGCATTCTGATCCAGCAGTTCCTTCAGATGGATATCGTTCGGGTTGATGAGATCAGCCGCCTCGCCGGTCGTGATACCATAGTTGTGTGAGAAGGAGAACCCAGCCTGGCCCATCTCAGGGAATCGTCCGGCGCTGTAGAGGCCGAGGGGGAACTGCGGTTTGCCGTGTACTCGCGGATAGCCGTCCGCGCCCATGATGATCCGTGAGTCGGCTCGCGGCCGCACATGGATGTCCGCCTGCCCGTCGCTGATCTGCTTGCCGCTGGAATCCAGCAGCCTGATGGTGGCGAGAAAGTCGCCCTTGGAATCTACGGGAACCTTGAACGCGCGCCCCACAATTCCACCTTTGGAAGCGTCTACCGTGCCGGTGTCAATCAACTTTCCAGTGGAATCAGCGATCTTGATCTCCAGCCTCGCACCGACAAGCCTGGACGGGTGCAGACTCACCTGCACGTCCAGTCGGGTGGCGCCATCTCCCTCGCCGATTGCATGGTAGCACGGACACGCGGGATAGACGATGAGCGGCGCGACGGCGTTGAATTTGCCGGTGAACTTGCGCTCCGACACGCCGGACGGGTTTAGCAGTTCAAGCGTGTAGTCCTGATTGCCGACCGCCTTCATGTTGATGGTCAGCGGGACTCGGCTCTCCGTCTTGGCAGCCACTGAAACCGGAGCCTCCGAAACCTGCTTGCCGAGCGTAAGCCTCAGCGATCCCGTCAGCGGCGAGTCGGCCCTGTTTGCAAGAAGCGCGGTGATCGTCTGCTCGCCGACAAAAGGCTTGGCCGTCTCCGCGAGCGTCATGGAAACCGGATTGGCGACCACGGCGGAAACGTCGTCGAACCACGCCGCGCCCGAGGCATGGTTGAACTGCAGGAATATCTCGCCGGTTACAGCCGTGGCCGGGACATTAGCCGTACCGCTGATGCTGGTCCACGCGCCGGATAGTGGCGTTGTCGGGTAGACGAAGTTTCGGTCGAAGACCTTACCCGAGGCATCTCGGAAGCTCAGCGCGATTCCGATGGGGTCTTTCCCGCCCTTGAGATTCTCGACGCGCACAAAGGCCTCGAACCGAATCTCGTCATAGGGCGTCACCGCAAACGGCGCGCTGACGACTGTGAAACGAGCTGTATCCTTCGCAGCCAGCTTAACTGAGGCCTTCCCATCGTGGGCGACTGCAGCGTCAACAGACACGTTGGGCGCTCCGTCAGCCAGATACAGCCACCAACCTCCTGCGGGTAGCGCATTTGCGCCGACACCGTCCTCGAACCCCGGGTTCGGAACCAGGTTTGCCTGCGCACCCGCGATGGACGAAATCAAAATCAGAATTATCATAAGGTTTCTCATCAGTCGGCCCCTCCAACCAGAACATATCGATTCTGCTACAATTCGAGTTTCGCCGTACGGATGCTTATCACCTTGTTTCTTTCGGCAAATTGGCAGCAGGATACGGCAGTCCCATGCTGGAACTGGATAACATACCACAACGGACTCACAGAGGATGGTGTACCAAATGACGGAAATGTCCCCTTCAGATTACGAACTCATGCAGCAATCCCGGGCGTTCCTGAAGGATACTAGTCGCAAGGAACTGGACTTCAGGCGGACCGACCAGAGCGTGGGGATAGAAGCCCCGCCGATCGAGAAGCCGTGCAGACCGGACGCGAGACGGGTGACTCTCCCGCGACCCGGCGAGTGGAGCATACCGCCGGTGAGTGTCGAAGAGGCAATCGGCAACCGGGTCAGCCGCCGCAACTACACGGATGAGGCGTTATCGCTCGAGGAAATCTCGTTTCTGCTATGGTCCACCCAGGGCGTTCGGGAAATTGCACCCAGCGGACGCGTTTTCCGAATAGTCCCATCGGCGGGTTGCCGTCACGCGTTCGAGACGTACCTGGCCGTGCTGAACGTCGAAGGTCTGGACGGCGGAATCTACCGGTATCTGCCCACGACCCATCAACTGGTCTTCGAGTTTTCGGTGGACAACCTACCCGCTCGTCTGACCGAAGCCGCACTCGGCCAGCGGTTCTGCGGGTCGGCTGCAGCGGTCTTCATCTGGTCCGCGATACCCTACCGGATGGAATGGCGCTACGGCCTGGCAACCCACACCCACAAGGTCATCGCCTTGGACGCGGGCCACGTGTGCCAGAATCTCTACCTTGCCTGCGAGTCAATCTCCGCCGGTACGTGCGCAGTGGCCGCCTACGACCAAGCCACCATTGACAATCTTATCCAAGTAGATGGCGACGATGAGTTTGTCGTCTACCTTGCTCCGGTCGGGAAGATCGCGGACGGGTGACGTGCGTGTTGTCCAGCGTAGAACATGTGTCGTATACTGTTGCCATACCAACGCTGGAGGGTGATGATGCGGCTTATACTCGCGATGGCGGTGTGCTTTCTTTCAATGGGGGTGATGTGCATGGGCGCTGACCTGAAGATCACACAGATTGACGGACAGGCCGAGCTTGGAACGGTGGAATTCCACGGCGTAGGCTCAGGCGATTTCGACGCGGATCTGTGGAAGTCCGGCAAGCTGAACATCGTGCCGGATGTTCGATCTCCGCTGATAGAGCCGCGCAAGGCGGGGCTGTTCCGAAACATCTATGCGCCCTCGATTGTGGACTTGGGCGACAAGTGGCGCGTGTTCTACGGCGCGTGGGACGGAGTGCCGACCGGGAACGACCGCATCTACTCCCTTGAGACCGCAGACTTCGTGGACTTCGGGGCGAGGCAGACCGTGATAGAGCACGGCGATTTCATCCACTGCTGCAACGTGAGCGCACTACGCCTCCCGGACGGGATGTTTCGCTTGATGTGTACGGTTTACCCCGACAAGGACGACCTGAACAAACCGGCGACCTTCACCAGCCCCGACGGCGTGACGTGGAACGGCGTAAAGGCGCCCTACCCGGCGAAGATGAGCGACATCATCAGCATAGACGGCTACGACAAATACAAGGCCGCCGACATCAACGGCATGAACGTAATCATGTATGAAGACGGGATGTACCGCCTCTACTTCGACAACTTCAAGGACTTCGGCAAGGTGTACCGCGCATCGTCGAAAGATGGTAAGAGCTTCAAGTTCGACGGCATCTCGCTGGAGCAGAACGCTTTCGTAAACGATGTGAAGAAGCTGAGCGTGGGCGGCAAGCCGGTCTACCTGATGGCGCTGCACATGAACGGCAGCGCTCTGTGGTATGCCCTCTCGGACGACGGTCTGAAATTCGATCCATCCAAGGAGTTGGCAAAAAACCTGGGCACGGCGGACAAGTTCATGGTCGCGGTGGGCTGGGTGACCAGAGGCAACCGCGTGTTGGGGTTCCTTTACGGCGCGGGGGAGGTCGGCGACCTGAACCGAAACCGCATCTTCGCGCGGTGGCTGCAGAAGAAAGTGGTCTTCGTGGCAGACGACGGCACACGATACGAAGGAAAAGGCGCGCTTGGGCCGGACAGGCAGATCGTTACCGTGCCGCAGGGGCAGTCGCCGAGAGGTCATTTTGAGGTGTTCGCAGAGGACGGGGTGACGCTGCTTGCCAAGAGCGCACCGTGCGGCCTCGATTCGGGTGCGGTCTTCACGCTCGGGCAGTAGAGAGCTTCTACGCGGCGGAATCCATGCCTTGCACGGGTTCCGCTTTGCGTATCAGTCCCTTGATGGACTCCTCGGACGGCATATCGGTGCGACCGGATAGCGCGAATGCTGACTTGGCGATGCTTCCCACAGCCTCGACAAACCGTCTGAGCAGCCAGGGATCGAACTGGTGGCCCATCTCGGTGACCATCAGCAGCAGCGCGTGTTCCGGCGCCATCGCGGCTCTGTACGGACGATCCGTGGTGAGCGCATCAAACACATCCGCCAGACTAGTCATCTTGGCATAGGGGCTGACTTCACTTGCAGGCTTGTGCCGAGGATAGCCAAATCCAGTGCGCTTCTCGTGATGGTCCTGCACGCAGGAAAGGACGATCGCATCCTTACACCCAGAGCGAACCAGCAGTTCCACTCCTAGTTTGGGATGCTCCTCAACAATCTTCCGCTCCACATCGCTCAGTGGGCCGGCTCTCTTCAGTAGCTCATCCGGCACGGCCAGCTTGCCGATATCGTGAAGCAATCCCCCTATGCCGATGCTCCTGATCTCCTTCTCATAGCTGGTGGTCAGCGCCAGGTACATTCCCAGTATGCAGACGTTGACAGAGTGGCTGTAGGTGTAAGCGTCGGCGTCCTTGATCTGAGTCAACGAGGCTACAGCAAGACCATCGGATACCACCTGGTCCATGAGGTCGCACACTGTACTCTCCACGTTCGGCAGGTCCAGCGCACCGGTGGATTCAATGCGGTCAAACACTGTATGCACGCTCTCCAGCGCCTCGTTCCGCACTGAGTAGGCTTTGTGGTGGGTCTGTGGAATGTAGGAGGGTATTGATTTCTCAACCGCGGACGGCTCCGGCTCTTCGTCTACGGGTTTGGCAGGCGGACACCATCCGAATGAGATTCCTGACGACTGAAGCCGTTCGAGCATGTCGGCGCAAACCACCTGACCCGCGCTCAGGAGAAGCGTGCCGTCAGAAGAATAGGCGTGTACACGCATTCTATAACCAACCCGAAGATTGGCAGCTTCATTGTCTCCGGCAGAATTGGAGTGGTTTTCAGACATGGGTTCCCCAATTACAGCAAATCGTGTGAAAAGTCTTCACAACTATTATCGGAATCGTTAATGGGCATCTTTAGTGGTTCTTGCGCACTAGCAGCGAAACAATATAAGCAATTCACTTGAACAAAGGTTGCTACTGCGCTATTATGGTCATTGCGGAGGTAAACGGGATGAACTGGACAATAACGTTTGTTGCGATGCTGGCGCTGCTGGCGACCGTGCCCGGCAAGGGTAACGCCGACCAGTGGGACACACGGCCGGATACATGGGCGGCGGTAGACGCGCTGGGCAGAACCGTGCGAACCGGCGAGCAGACCGGTGCGCCGAGAAAAGACAAATTCGTAGGCATATTCTACTTCCTCTGGATGGGCCAGCACGGCACGGACGGCCCTTACGATATCACCAAGATACTGGCGCGCGACCCCGACGCCATGAAAGACGCGGACAGCCCTCTGTGGGGGCCGCAGAACCACTTCCATCACTGGGGTGAGCCGCTCTTCGGCTACTACCTGAGCGACGACGCCTGGGTTCTGAGAAAGCACGCGCAGATGCTGGCGGATGCAGGTGTGGACGTGATCATCTTCGACGTAACAAATCAGGCCACGTACAAGAAGGTCTACATGGAGCTATGCCGCGTGTTCTCCGAAGTGCGCAAGGACGGCGGCAAGACCCCGCAGATCGCGTTCCTCACGCCCTTCTGGGATCCGAGTAAGGTAGTGAAGGCGCTGCATGACGATCTCTACGGGCCGGGACTGTACAAAGACCTGTGGTTCCAGTGGAAGAATAAGCCCCTGATACTGGCAGACCAGAGCAAGGTTGATCCGCAGTACCAGAATTTCTTCACCTTCCGAAAGCCGGAGCCGAGCTATTTCACCGGGCCGAGCGGGCCGAACCAGTGGGGTTGGCTGGAGATATACCCACAGCATGTATTCTACGATGAGAAGAACAAGCCGGAGCAGATGGTCGTCGGCATTGGGCAGAACGGCCACGATGGACGGCTCTCCGCGTTCAGCGTGCCAAATACCTACGGGCGAAGCTGGCATGACGGTAAGAAAGACGAGCGTCCGGGCGCTGTGAACCTTGGGCTTAATATCGCCGAGCAGTGGAAGCGCGCGCTGGAGGTGGACCCTGAGTTCATCTGGATCACGGGTTGGAACGAGTGGATTGCCATGAGGCTCCCGGAGTTCGCGGGCGAGAAAGAGCCTGTTATGTTCGTGGATCAGTACACGCAGGAGTACAGCCGCGACATCGAGCCGATGGTGGGTGGGCACGCGGATGCCTACTACTACCAGATGGTGGACTATATCCGCAAGTTCAAGGGCGCGCGGAACCAGCCGACCGCCGGGCACAAACAGGCCATTCGCATCGGCGCAGGCTTCGACCAGTGGAAGAGCGTTCAGCCGGAGTATCGGGACGACATCGGCGACACTATGCACAGGGATCACCCCGGATACGACAACTCAGGGCGGTATACCAACAACACCGGTCGCAATGACTTCACGCTTCTGAAGGTGGCGCGCGATGACGAGTTCATCTACTTCTACGCGCAGACCCGCGAGCCGATTACCCCGCACACCGATCCGCGCTGGATGATGCTCTTCATCAACACGGACTGCAACCCGAAGACCGGCTGGGAAGGCTACAACTTTGTGGTGAACAGAAAGGTTTCTGATGGAACTAGCACGTTGCTGGAGGAGAGCGTCGGCGGCTGGGAATGGCATCCGAAGGCTAATATCAAATATCACCTGCATGGAAACGAGCTGGAAATGGCCGTTCCTCGCGTAATGCTGGGCTTTTCCGATACGAGCAAGCCGCTCAGTTTTCAGTTCAAGTGGGCGGACAACATGCAGAAAGACGACGATGTGATAGAGTTTACCGTACACGGCGACGCCGCACCGAACGGGCGATTCAACTACCGATTCATGGAACGCTAGACTCGTTATGCCATTGAAGACCTATTAGTACGGTTGGCGACATTGGTGGTCAATCATCCATGCTTACCCGTTGTCAAAAACACTCTTTTCCTGATATACTGGTGACCAGAATACAAATATGGTCACCAGTCAGGAAAGATATGCGGCAGGCAACTTTGGAAAAGGATATTCGCGATAGCATACTCGACGCGGTCGGACGGCTGCTCGGGCACTACGGATACAAGAAGATGACGGTGGATGACATCGCCCATGAAGCCGGAATCGGCAAGGGCACCATCTACCTGTATTTTCCCAGCAAAGAGGAAGTCGCCCTCGGTTGGATAGATCGCGCCAACAAAGAGCTGTTGGAACAATTGAACTTAATCACCGCTTCCGATCTGCCCCCTGACGAACGCATACGCAGGTTTCTGCTCACGCGGGTCATGTTTCGGTTCGACAGCGTTCAGCAGTTCGCCCAGAGTCTGGATGAGCTGTACGTTGCCATGAGGCCGATCTTCCATGCCAGGCGCAACCGCTACCACGATGCCGAGTCCCAGGTGTTGGCGCACGCGCTCGCCCAGGGTCGTGTCGTGGGTATATTCCACTGCGAGGATGAGAACGCCGTCGCGCGCCTGATGCTGCTGGCGACGAACTCGCTTTTGCCGTACAGCCTCAGCGCAGGGGAACTCGGTCAGCGCGACGAGATTGAGGCAAAAGTCCTCGGTATAGCTGATATGATCTTAAACGGTTTGTTGCGGCGTGACACCAGCGCATGCGTGATAGCCCGCATTGTTCATGAAAAGCCTGAATAATGCTCAGAAGGACGCGGATTATGCGGGATGTGTATAATTCGCGTGAGGAGAAGAAATTGACTGATACTCAGAAAACTACTGATCAGATACCTGAACCGCTGGCCAAGAGCAGCGGCTCACGATCCCACCAAAGCAAGGCGAAGAAGTCCGCACTAGTCTGGCTGAAACCGCAAGTCATGGCGCTGCTCGGCATAGGTCTGCTTGTCGGGATCGTGTTGGGCGTTCATTACTGGCTCTTCGCTTCCAGTCACGTGTCCACTGACAACGCATACGTCACGGCTGATGTCGTGCAGATCGCGCCACAGGTCAGCGGCACGGTACAGCAAGTGCTGGTCAAGGAAAACCAGGAGATCAAAGAGGGCGAGCTTCTTGCCGTACTTGATGACTCTACTTATCGAGTGGTGGTAGCTCAGAGAGAAGCTGATCTGAAGGCCGCTATCGCGCAGGCAAAAGGCGCGGGCGTGAGCGTGACCCTTACCTCTGAGTCCGGTAACGCGCAGGTTCAGCAGGCGTCGGGAGCGATGGATCAGGCTCAGAGCGGAATCGGCAGCGCAGTTGCCGAGGTGGCCCGCACGGATGCGAACGTGAAGGGCGCGATTGCTATGTCCCACAGCGCGGAGGCCAACATCGGCACAGCAGAGGCCGCGCTGAATGCCGCGATTGCGAACAAGAAGCGATCTACAAGCGCAATTGGAGCCGCACAGGCGCTGATTGACGCGTCACAGGCGAGCGTGCGGTCTGCTCAGGCGATCTACAACCGTGCAGCCAAGGACGCCAAACGCTACTCACAGCTAGCCGCAGAGCAAGCAGTGAGTGATCAGGCATTGGAAGCCGCCACATCATCCGCAGATGCAGCACAGGCACAGCTTGATAACGCGCGGGCGATTGTTGTTCAGAGAGAAGCCGACCTAAGTGCGGCACAGGATCAGCTTGAGGCATCGGACGCCGCCATCGCGCAGGCCAAAGCCCAGTTGTCCGCGTCCCGCGAGCAGGCCGAAGCATCACGCGAGAGCATAGGCCAG
The DNA here is from genome assembly GCA_025358205.1 of Armatimonadota bacterium. Taxonomy (GTDB): domain Bacteria; phylum Armatimonadota; class UBA5829; order DTJY01; family DTJY01; genus JANYKG01. Next base: position 38,781 of record JANYKG010000070.1, on the reverse strand, counting down.
GCAGAGGCCCAGCGCAAAGTGGCACAGCAGAACGTCCAGCAGGCCAAAGCGAAGAGCAGGCAGGCGCTCGGGGCGCTCAGTCAGGCGAACACCGCACCGCGTCAGGTGGCGGTGAGCCGGAGCGTCCAGTCGCAGGCGCTTGCGAAGATTGACCAGGCCAAAGCTGCACTGGATGCCGCACGTCTTCAACTTGCGTACACTCGCATCTACGCGCCCATCACGGGACGGATCAGCAAGAAGACTGTGGAAGTCGGCGCGCTCGTCCAGCCCGGCACGCCGCTCATGGCGATTGTTTCCGACACCGAGAAGTGGGTTGTCGCCAATCTCAAGGAGACACAGCTATCCGGCATCGAACCGGGAAGAGACGCCGATATCAGTGTGGACGCACTTCCGGGCATGGTCTTCCACGGCAAGGTAGACAGCATCTCAGCCGCAACCGGCGCTACCTTTGCGCTCCTGCCGGCGGATAATGCGACGGGCAACTTCACCAAGGTTGTGCAGCGAATACCGGTCAAAATCTTGATCGGGGCCGAGGAGAAGAATGCCGACCTTTTGCGAGCAGGGATGTCGGTTCGTGCCACGATAGCAGTTAAGTAGTCTGGTGTACCAGGAAAGGCAACCACCGTGGCACAGGCGCCGACCGACCGTGCAGAATATGCCGAGTATTCCAGCGCAACTCGTTGGATAATCCTGCTTGCCCTCATGCTGGGGACGCTGATGCAGGTCATAGACACCAGCATCGTCAACGTTGCCATCCCCCAGATGATGGGCAACCTGGGCGCGACTCTGGAGCAGATCGGCTGGGTCTCGACGGGTTATATCATCGCCAATGTCATATTCCTCCCGCTGACGGGTTGGCTGTCATCAACTTTCGGGCGGAAGCGTTACCTGACAGCGTCAATCGTCATTTTCACCATCGCATCGTTCCTGTGCGGTACCGCACACACGCTGCCATTGCTCATTTTCTACAGGATACTGCAGGGCGCGGGCGGCGCGGCGCTGCTCTCAACGGCTCAAGCTACCATGATGCAGATATTCCCGCCGCATCAGCTTGGTATGGTGCAGGCCGTGTACGGCATCGGCGTGATGGTGGGACCCACCGTTGGCCCTACGCTCGGCGGCTGGATCACCGACAACTATAGCTGGCCGTGGGTCTTCTTCATCAATATCCCAATCGGCATCATAGCCGCCATACTCACGATGATGTTCGTCCACGATTCGCCGAACGGGAAAACGCACCACGGCGGGATGGACTTCGTGGGGATCGGTCTGCTCGCTATCGGATTGGGATCCATGCAGACCGTTCTGGAAAAGGGCAATCACGAAGGATGGTTCAGTTCGTCAATGATAGTGTGGCTGACCATCAGCTCGGTGATTGCACTTATTGCCTTTGTTATGTGGGAGTTGAAGATAGAACATCCCGCGGTCAATCTTCGGGTGCTGAAGAACCGAGGGTTTGCCGCTGGAACCGTGGTCGCGACTGTTGTGGGTTTCGGCCTGTTCGGTGGAATATTCATCATCCCTGTCTTCCTTCAGCAGTTGCGTCACTACTCAGCCGAACAGAGCGGATGGATCATCTTTCCGGGCGCCATGGCCACCGCTATCATAATGCCGGTGGTTGGTAAGCTGGTCTCGAAGTTTCCGGCGCGCAACCTCGTCGCGATAGGGGCTATCGGGTTCATCATATCGTCGTTCGCCATGCGCACCATCACCATGGATACCGGCCCGGAGCACCTGTTCTGGCCGCTGGTATTAAGGGGCGCTTCGCTGGGCTTCCTGTTCGTTCCGCTCACGCTGGCGACGCTGATCAGTCTGAAAGGGAAGGATATGGCGGACGGGACCGGCTTGTTCAATGTATTCCGCCAGATCGGCGGCAGCGCGGGAATTGCCTTCTTGTCCACGCTGGTGGATCACCGCACGAACTTCCACCGAGCCGCTCTCATCGAGCATATAAGCGTCTACAACGCAGCGACCATCGAGCGGTTGAACCTGCTGGTCAAAGGGTTGATGTCAAAGGGGTTCGCGCTGCCGATAGCCAGGCAGCAGGCGGTCACCATACTCGACCGAACGGTGCAAGGCCAGGCGGCGGTCATGGCGTATGAGGACGCCTTCATAGTGGTGGGAATGCTCTTCATCCTGATTCTGCCGCTCCTCTTGCTCTTCAAAGCAGGGAAACCCTCGCAGATGCAGAAACCACCTGTTGGGGAATGAAGGAATGGTTGACTTGTCCGCCGGAGTTCGTTCGCCTCGGCGGAGTGATCGAAGGTGGATGGCTGATCTGATGGAGAAGACATGGCTAGACAAGATGGACAAGACTCGATAAGCAGGCGATCATTCCTACAGGGCGCGGGGCTGGTCGGCCTGGGGCTGCTCGGCTCGCGTGGCCTGCTGAATGCCAAGCAGACCGGCAAACCAGCCAAGCCACCCAAGCATCCTAATATCGTCTACCTGCTCGCGGACCAGTGGCGCGCATCGGCTACCGGCTACGAGGGCGACCCAAACGTCAAGACGCCGAACCTGGATCGCCTGGCTGAAGAGAGCCTCAGCTTCCACAACGCCATCTCGGTCTGCCCTGTCTGCACACCGTACCGGGCCGCGCTGCTGACCGGGCGATATCCGACCACCACCGGCATGTTCATGAACGACCTATATCTGCCGGACAGTGAAGTGTGCATGGCGGAGATGCTCGACCAAGCGGGCTACGACACCGGCTACATAGGCAAGTGGCACCTGGATGGACACGGCCGTTCCGCATACATCCCGCCCGAGCGACGCCAGGGCTTCCAATACTGGAAGGTCGCCGAATGCGATCACAACTATCCGCATTCGCATTACTACACCGGCACGTCCGACGTGAAGCAGTATTGGAAGGGGTACGATGCGTTCGCGCAGACCAAGGACGCCCAGCAGTATCTGCACGACCACGCCAAGGCCGACAAGCCGTTCGCGCTTTTCGTCTCCTACGGGACGCCGCACTTCCCGCACGAGACCGCACCCGCGGAATACAAGGCGCTGTATCCGCCGGATAGCATCAAGTTGCCGCCCAACGTGCCTGAGAAGTTGCAGCAGGTTTCCCGTCAGCAGGCCCAGGGATACTACGGCCATTGCACCGCGCTTGATAAGTGCGTTGGGGACTTGGTCGCCACGCTGGAGGAGACCGGGCTGGCCGAGAACACCATACTCGTGTTCACATCCGACCACGGCGAGACGCTTGGCTCACACGGTTTCCCGCCCACATTCAAGCAGGTCCCGTGGGACGAATCCGCTCGGGTGCCGTTCCTGCTGCGCTATCCGTCGGAACTCGGGCGTAAGGGGCGGGTGGTGAAGATGCCCATCGGCACGGTGGACATTCTGCCGACCCTGTTCGGCCTCGCGAAGGTGCCTGTGCCGAAGTCGGTAGAAGGCGAGAGCCTTGCGCCTTTGATCCGCGCGAAGAAGGAAGAGGACCGAATAGCGCTGTACATGCTGCCCGCGCCCTTTTCCGGGGCCAAGGATGAGCCGGAGTACAGGGCCATTCGCACCAAGCAGTATACCTATGTGCGCACCCGCAAGGGTCCATCGCTGCTGTTCGACGACGCGAAGGACTCGCATCAGATGAACAACTTGATCGGGCAGCCGGATTCCGAGTCGCTTGAGAAGAAGCTGGATGCCCGCCTCCAGTCGGCGCTGAAACGCATTGGCGATGAGTTCGGATCGAGGCAGCATTATCTCGACATGTGGGGCTACACCACCGATGCGTCGGGCAACATCCCATACGCCGATGGCAGCAAAATGCAGACGCCCCGCCGAAAAGCCTGACGGGTGGTTCATGTGGTATAATATGCCTAAGGTTTTCGGCATTTTCGGAGGATAGACATGGGATCGAGACTATCCAAATCAGACGTCCAGCGTTGGCTGGCGGGCCAGCGCGAAGCTCAGAAGGTGATTGAGAAAGAACGCGTTCACGCTCTGCGGAACCGCACGCCTGAGGAGTCTTGGGCGATCTACCTATCCCTGACCGAGAATGAGTTGTGGAATCCACGGGACGCAGCCGAGCCTTCGTATGTCCTGATGGCCATGCGCCGCGTGTTGGATCGGCAAACCCGCAAGAAGAGGCCCTCAGCATGAACATCATGGATACTGCGGCTGAGATCGGCAGCTTCCTGGATGAGCAGAGGATTCCATACGCCATTATTGGAGGGATAGCCGTCCAGTACTGGGGCGAGGCGCGCACTACCAGCGATGTTGATCTGGTGATTCTCCTGCCTCTCGATAGGCAAGATAGCTTCTTCGATGCCATACTTAGCAGGTTTGAGCCGCGCCTAAGCGATGCGGTCCCCTTCGCGCTGGAAAACCGCGTACTCCTGATCTCCGGTACCGATGGAACACCCGTGGATATCGCACTCGGCATTCCCGGCTATGAAGAGGAAGCCATCCGCCGCGCTGTGGATGTGACACTTCATGGGCAACAGGCAGTTCGGCTGATAGGCCCCGAAGACCTGATCATACACAAGTGCATCGCAGGCCGCCCCAGGGATATTGAAGATATCGAGCGAGTGCTGGTAAGGCAGAAGCTGTCCGTGGATTTGGACTACATCCGCGAGTGGCTCGGCCAGTTCGCTGCACTGATCGAAGACCACGCAGTTCTCGATACCTTCGAGAACGCACTTCAGAGAGCTGGCTCCTTGCCATCCGATCCCGGAAAAGACAATCAATGAAAGCATACGTGTGGATTGCGCTGTTGCTTGGGATCACCATCATTGCTCAGGCCGAGGTAAAGATCGCGGACACTTTTCCGGTCACGGGAGCGAGATCTGTTGATCCGAAGACAAAGAGAATACTGCTGCGTTTCAACGCCCCAGTCCGAACGGACGGCCATTCGTTTCTTGATTATTCAGGTGAAGAGGTCAATATGACCAGCGAACCGGTGTTCAGAGAAGGTGGACTGGTCTGCGATTTGCCCGTCGCGCTGAGACCGGGCATAACCTACGACATATGGATCAACCCGCCATTCACTCAGGGCTTATGGAGCGCTGCTGACCCGAACGTCCCCGTAACACCCTACATATTGACTTTCACAACCTCGAACAAAGAGAAGGCCGGAAAGAGCCGCTCGCAGCGCTGGCACGAGGATCTCGCCTATCTGGCCAAGGAGCTTCCGGCAAGGCACACGAATCTCTTCTTCAAGCTCACGAAAGAGGAGTTCTACAAGGAGGTGGCTGATCTCGACCGGCAGATCCCGAAGCTGACCGATGATCAGATCATCGTGGGGCTGATGAAAGTGGCCGCCTCCGTTGGAGATGGTCACACAGTCATCGCCAACAAAGGCAATCCACTCCTGACTACTGTGTTACCGATGAACTTCTACCAGTTCAAGGATGGCATCTTCATTGTGGCGGCGGATGAGAAATACCGGCAGGCGTTGAGAGGGCGTGTCGTGCGAATCGGTAACATGGATATCCAGAGCGCTGGCAAAGCGATCTCGACGGCGGTCTCTCACGAGAACGATGCGTGGCTCAAGGGGGCAATACCGTTCATGCTCAAATACCCCCGGTTCCTTGCCGCACTGGGGATTATTCCGAGTGCAAAGCGCGCGGAGTTCAGAGTCGTCACCACGGCGGGCAAAGGTCTGTGCATTGACGTGACGGCCGTGCCGAGGGCAAATCTCGGCAATATCGTCGCGGCGGTAGATTTCACCAAGAAACCGCCCCCTCCGGCCTTCCGAAAGCTGGACTCCCTATACTGGGTTGACTACCTGCCAACCGAAAACACCGTCTATGTGCAGTACAACACGTGCCAGGACGCGCCCGGCTACCCGGTTTCGCAGCTCAAGGCCGACACTGAGGAACTGCTTAGCGAACATGAAACCGCCCGACTGGTGATAGACCTCCGCTACAATGGAGGTGGGGGATCCAGTTTTCTGGACCCTCTGATCGCTTCTCTCGCCGGAATGCCTCGATTCAAGCGCAGAGGGCATCTCTTCGCGATAATCGGGCGCAATACATTCTCTTCAGCCGTAATGAACGCAAACGATCTTCGCGACAAGGCAAGAGCGATTCTGGTCGGTGAGCCGACGGGGGGCAAACCTAACTGCTACGGGCAGATCAAGCGTTTCCAACTCTCGAATTCCGGGTTGACCGTGGACTACTCCACAAAGTTCTTCCGGATAACCGCTGATGATACTCCTTCCCTAATGCCGGACATTCCTGCGGAATCCAGTTTTCACGATTTCCTCGCCAGGCACGATCCGGCGATGGAGGCCATCTTAAGACATACATACTCTTCAGATTGATAACTATTCTGTAGAGGTGCAAGTGAAAGGTAGTGTGAGATCGTGGCAGATCGCAGAGAAGAGTTGAAACAAGCGTACAAAGAGATGAAGACCGAGGCAGGGGTGTTTCAGATCAAGAACACCGTCAACGGGAAGGCGCTGGTGACGGTGACCCCCAACCTGAAAACCATGGAGGGCAAGCGTTTCCAGCTCCGGATGGGCAGCCACAAGAACGCCGAACTCCTGGCGGAGTGGAAGCAGTATGGCGAAGATGCCTTTGAGTTTGAAGTTCTGGAAGCGCTTGACGACAAAGACGTGGGGACGCTTGCCAGGCAGGAATCACTGCGGCTGCTCGAGGAAAAGTGGCTCGACAAGCTTCAGCCCCATGGAGACCGCGGGTATAACCGGGCCAAGACCGGCGATTAACATCGCCGCTGACCTATTGCAGTCACGTAGCCCGGCGCATATCCGACGAAAACAGTGAAGTATACCCTTAGCTATCCTGCATCGCTCAGGAAATAGATATTGGGTTTTTCCACAACGCCCGGATGAAACGATCACCGCGTGGCTCACGGTACACCGACGGCTCTGCCGTATTGAGCACAACCGAATCTTGGCCAGTATACTGACCGAGGATGCGCTCTGGGCCTCCGCTGAACGTACCGACCTAACCGATGAAGAAAAGATCGCCACGATCACCGATCAGTGTGCCGACTTCTACAGCCAGCACCTGGGCACAACCTATGCCGATCCTCTGAGATGGTCTCTCGACTCCTTCCATAGCATCGACCCCATCTACGTGCATTCCTATGCGCTATCTCAGAGCTTTGTCGCACTGATGCTGGAAGAACCGGCGGATATGCCCGCGCGATATGACACAAGCCATGCGGCAATCACTGCCATCACCGCGCACATGCGAAAAGATGCGCGTGCCTAACTACGCTCATTATTCGGTGGACTGGAAGGTGAGGTAGTGGAAGAAGGAAGAGCGTTGGTTAGGGATGAATAGCTGATTATGGCGGGCGATAGGACTGGACGTGCGTTAGCCTGCTAACGAACTCGGACGGCAGATTCCGGTTCAGCGTCATCCCAAGCCGCTGAACCCGAGCAGAAGCGCGAGATAGACCACATCGCGGGCGCAGCACAGAAGATGGCGATGAACCGGGAACCCTATACTAAGCTGGGAAGCCAAAAACTCAGGTAGACGATTCGACGGAGGAATACATTGGGAGAAATAGCAAGAGAATGGTGGGAACGTCACGGACGGGCTGTTCAGGGCAAACTTCAGCACCCAATTGACATTTTGTACGGCGACGTGAGCGAGGACCAGGTGCAGTTGATCGGCCTTGTTGATGGCAAGCGAGTCCTCGAAATCGGCTGCGGAGGAGCGCAGTGCTCCATTGCGTTTGCCAGACGAGGTGCCATCGTAACCGGGGTTGACTTCGCCAAATCAGAAATCGATTTTGCACAGGAACTTGCGAAGGAACACGGAGTTCAGGTCGAGTTGCTTCAACAAGATATGTCGGACTTAACACCAATCGCCTCGGAAAGCCAGGACATTGTGTTCTCATCTAACGCTTTTATCTATGTCGAAGATCTGACTGCATGCTTCAGTGAGGTCTATCGAGTATTGAAACGCGACGGGGTGTTCGTCTTCGGTGGCACCCACCCATTCCTTGAGATTCTGGACTGGAATACTATGACGCTCAACCGCTCGTATTTCGACACAGGCCTGCATGTTGAGGGCGTTGAAACCGATTCTCCGTTTTCTCAGGTCGACAGAACTATTAGCGATTACTTCAATGTGCTGGTTGATAGCGGTTTCACCGTCGACCGGATGCTGGAACTTTGCCCGGATGACAAACACGGGCCTACAGAGTGGAGCCCTCCTGCAGATCTGCTGGCCAGAGTTCCCAGTTCTATCATCTTCAAAGCAAGAAAGCCCTTGAACACAGCTTAGTTGATTAAGGCTTTTGAGATCGGAGTTTCATCAAATGCGTCGCTCAGTTCTCGCATTTGTTATGGTGCTGGTTCTTGCTCCGTGCCTGCGTGCTTTGATCCGCGCATTACCAGGATACAGCCGTGCATACGGTAACCGGCGATCCACTACTTGGGAAGGATGGGCCTGATCCACTGGTCCATCGGCGTTTTGCTGGAGAGGTTTACTTCCAGCGGAATCATCCACATGTACCGCTGAGCGCCTTTCCGCTTGGCGTTGTCGGTCTCAGGCATCCATCCATGGAAGACCAGCCGGTACTTGCCATCAACGTTCACGATGCTGCCAACCCCGGGACCGGCAACCAACTTCCGGCAGTAGTTCGGCCAGTCCGGCTTCTGTGACTGAAGAAGGTACTTGTCCTCTTTCCCCGGCCTCGGGTTGCCCCAGAGATTCTTTGGATCGGGTGTCAGCACCTTCCGGTAGTACTTCCCCTCCGGCGGAATCAGCGTGTCAGAAAAAGCCACCGCCAGCTTGTAGTTGTCCAGCGCGAAATCTCCGACCGAGTAGCACATGACCCACTTGCCGGCTATTCTGGTGAAGTTGGCGCCCTCCATGAGCTGAATGTAGCCGGGATTCCGATCCTCTGAGGGATAACCCTCAGGCCGGATGAGGATTCGGGGGGCGAAGGAGGGATCGAGAGTGCCCGGATTCAGCATTCTCTGCGCCCAGATACAGCTATTGCGATCACCGGGTTCCGATTGCACGTAAATGATGTAGAGCGTCCCGTCTATATCCCTTATCACCTTGCCGTCATACGCGCCCCGACCGTGCTTCGAATCGCCGACCATCACCTTATCCAGCCGCCATCTCGTGATGGGATGTCCGTCGGTCCACTTCTCTCCGTCAGCGGGAACCAGATGAGCGACCTCCGTCTTCCAGTTGCCGTAATTAAGCGATGGGTAGGCATGATAGCTGCCGTCGGTATGCTTGTAGAGGCTGAAGCTCCACATCTGCCGCGCTCTCGGCCCCAGATCCAGGCGCATGCCCACTTGCTTGAGCGCGTCTCGGGTCAGGCTTTTGCCCTGGAGGAGATAGCGCTTGGTGCCGGTAATGTACCAGTTCGAAGCGTCGCGGGAGATGAAAGGATCCGGCATCGCATCGCCTGAGAGCGGCGTGAGCTTGCCCCAGCCGACAGAAGCCATGCCGCAGACCAGAAGTACAACACAGATCACGTTACGTCGAGCATTCCACCCTCCACGGGTATTGTAGCGGATAGGTACACCGATAGGCAACACAGGTTCTGACCTGATCCATAGGAGGAGTAATCGGTGGCGGAGACGAACGGCTTTCTATCACTTCTCAGAGGAGTTTGGCATGTGGCGATTTGTCATCTTAGGTCTTTGTCTTGGCCTCATTTCGGGGGCGGCGTATTCGGCGGAGAGGGACATCTACTCGGACACCTGGGTGGGGAGCGATGCACTCGGCAGAACCATGCCGGGGTTCCGTGACGTCGGCACTGTTAAGCACGATCAGCGCCGCGTGGTGGGCATCTTCTACATCACCTGGCACAGCGACGGGCTGGGCACGCTGAAGAGTCCGTACACCGCCGATGTCTCCAAGGTCCTTGCGAAAGACCCGAGCGCGCGCCTCGACGCCAAGAATCCGCTGTGGACGGAAGGCTCCTACCACTGGGGCGAACCGGAAGCCGGCTACTTCTTGAGCAAGGACGAATACGTCATCCGCAAAGACATGTCTATGCTCGCTGACGCAGGCGTGGACGTGCTGGTGATGGACGTGACCAACGCCGTGCGGTATTGGGACGAGTGGGACGTGGTCTTCCCGGTTATGGAGAAGATGAAGGCCGAAGGGAACAAAGTGCCACAGATGTGCTTCTGGGCGTTCAACGGCCCGGTCATCACCGTGGTGCAAGACCTGTACGATAAGATATACAAGGCCGAGAAGTACAAAGACCTATGGTACATGTGGGACGGCAAGCCACTTCTGCTCTGCAACGCCACGCCGACCGCCGACGCAAACGGTGGTGGCTCTCAGAATCCGAACCCCCACTACGACCCCGCTGCCGTAACGGACAAGACCAACCCGCACTACCGCGATCCGGACTACGCGCTGCGGAACTACAAGGACTACACAAAAGAAGTGAAGGACTTCTTCACGCTTCGCACAATGTGGTGGGGTTACTACGAGTGGGCGGGTAAGCGCTTTGTTGGCACCGAAGACAACTGGAGCTTCGGCCTGGATATGGCCGATCCGCGCGTCGGCAAACTGAAACCCGATGAACTCGTCTCGACCCACAACGGCAAAAAGGAAGAAGCCGCCGTGACGCCCGGACAGCATCCGTCCAGTCTTGTCGGCAAGTCCTGGACTCGCCAAAAGGGTGAGCCGGAACTGAACGACCAGGACCTGCCTGTGCCGACCTACGTGCCATGGCTCGGCAAGACGGTCGAGCGCCCCGAGGGCTACGGCATCTACTTCCAGCAGCGGTGGGATGAGGCGCTCAAGAGCAATCCGCAATTTCTGTACATCAACGACTGGAACGAGTGGACGGCCGGCAAGTACGGAGAGGCCGATTTCATGCGCCGCAAGAACCCTTACTTCTTCGTGGACCAGTATAACGCTGAGTTTAACCGCTGCATCTCGCCGATGAAGGGCGGTTATACCGACAACTACTACATGCAGATGGCCGAGAACATCCGCAAGTACAAGGGCGTCAGACCCATCCCGGAACTAAGTGGATACAGTCCGATCAAGATAGACGGCGATTTTGGCGACTGGGCGCAGGCGAAGGTTGAGTATAGGGATACGGTCGGCGATACCGCGCACCGCGACTACAAGGGCTACGGCGGGCTGCACTACTCCAACGACTCAGGCCGCAACGACATCATCACCTGCAAGGTCGCTGTGGATGCTGATATGGTCAACTTCTATGCTGAGACGAACGATGCGCTCACACCGCACACCGCCCCGAACTGGATGCTGCTCCTGATAGACGCCGACCACGACCCCAAGACCGGCTGGTTCGGCTATGACTACCTCATCAACAAAAGCATCGTGGATGACAAGACCACGACTCTGATGCGGTATGACTCCGATGCCAAATCATGGAACGAGGTCGCGAAACTGGACTACCGATACAGCGGAAAGGCCCTGGAAGTGGCAATCCCGCGCAAACTCCTGGGCTTGGAAGGAAACAGCATCACATTCGATTTCCACTGGTGCGACAATCCGTCAGACCTGCTTGACCCGATCTCGCTCTGCGTCAACGGCGACAGCGCCCCGAACCGGCGCTTCAACTACAGGTGCATCTGGCGGAAGTAGGTAGAGCGCTGATGAACACGCTGAGGCTGACCATAGATCAGGCAAGGCGGATCATCATCCGCAGCCAGATGCTGCACGCGCGTGGGGGCGGTGTGCGGGAAGTCGCCTCACAACTGGCAGGCATCCAATATGACCCCAACCCTGTCATCCACCTCAACCAGTACATGGTGCTGTGGAACCGCATTCCCGGTTTCGCCGTGGAGGATCTGGACCGCGAAGCCTATCGGAGCCGCTCGGTCGTCGAGGCATTCACCTTTCGCCGGAATACGTTCTTTGTGCCAACAGATGAGTTTGCCATATACCGCAAGGCGGCCGAGAGCATCGTACGATGGGGCGCCTCCGACAGGATCAAAGATCAGGACGCGCGCGACAGCGTGCAGGCGTGCAAGGCTGAGGACCGCCTGAGGGATGTGCTGAGTGGAGCGCAATCCTTCACGCGGAACGAGTTGTGGGACTCCCTGGGTGTCATGGATATCTGGAGGGAGAGGCGGCAGAGGACGGACCCGGTGTTCCCCGCATTCAACCGCATGCTCCGCAGGGGCGAGATCATAGTGACAGGTAGAAGAAGGGGCACTTTCCGAGAGCCGGAATATGCGCTGAAGACGGAGGTTCTCCCGGGCCCGTGGCCGAACTCGGATATGCCGGAGTTCGAGGCAAGATGCTGGGTGATATCGAGAGTACTGAGATCCTACGGGGTCACCAACGTCAGCCACATTCGGCAGATCACCGGCTTCAAGTCAGTCGAGATCAAAGACTGCGTTGAGGCACTGGGGAGCAAGGGCGAGGTCAGAAGAGTAGCGATCGACGGCATGCGGGGAGACTACTGGACACTGCCGGAGTGTTTGTCCGGCATGGAGACGGAACCGGACAGGGCGGTGCTCTCACTCCTTCCTCCCATGGACAACCTGGTGCGCGACCGCAATTGGTTGCTGTGGCACTTCGGCTACACGTTCCAGTTCGAGTATTTCCGGAAGAAGCAGATGAAGTGGCAGCTATCCGCACTGCTTGGCGCCGATTTCCTGGGATACATCGACTGCAAGATGGACCGTACCCGCAACAGGCTGATAGTCAAGACACGGGAGATACTGACCGAAGATGCCGCAATTCATCGGATGATCGATGATGGGATTGGGCGGCTTGCACGCTTCCATGGCACGACGGACGTGGTCACGAGTTGAGGTGGTAGCAGAAGGCGAAGCCATCATACTCGATTTCTGCTGGTGCGGCAGTCTCGCTCTGCGTCAATGGCGACAGCGCCCCGAACAGGAGATTCAACTATCGGTGCGTGTGGAAGAAATAAACCGCCAAGTCGCAAGAACGCCAAACGGAAAGGATTAGAGGAGAACCGACTCATACACTTCCCGCACCTCTTCTGCCGTGGTGAGAGGGTAAGGTGGAGGAGTGCGAGGGCGACGTGCGGAACGGTGACCCAACGCAGTATTACCATGGCATGCTGACGGAGGTGTTCCATGCAACGACCATCCATAGTTGTTTCTCTGATACTGTTCGCCGCGGCGGGGATCCTTTCGCTGACCCCTGCCAGCGCCTATGAAACGGGAGAACTCGTCATCCCCGCCCAGTACGAGGACGCCAGAGATTTCTGCGGTGGATCCGATGGATACGCCGCCGTAGAGATGGACGGAAAATGGGGGTTTATAGACAAAACCGGCTCGGTCGTCATCCCCCTCAAGTATGGCGAAGTGTGTGACTTCTCCCAAGGTGTGGCAGGGGTGACGACGGGCAATATCGCAAGTTTTGTGGACGATTTCGGCAAGGATGCCGTCCACGAAACCTACTCATCGGTAAAATCATTCTCCGACGGACTCGCTGAGGTCGAAGGTGAGTTCGGTGGTTGGGGCTATATTGACATGGCGGGCCGGCAGGTCATCGAGGCGAAGTACACAGACACGCAGCCATTCACAGAGGGGGTGGCCTGGGTGCTGGACGAGCACTGGACGCTCATTGACAAAGCCGGCAACCAGGTGATCACCCAGAAATATACGAGCGCCACGCCGTTCGCTGAAGGTCTTGCTGCCGTGAATCTGGACCAGAAGTACGGCTTCATTGACAAGACCGGGGACGTGGTCATTCGTCTGATATACGATGACGCGCACAAGTTCTCGGAGGGTCTGGCCGCGGTCGAGGTCGGCGACAAATGGGGTTTTGTTGGCAAGGACGGCAACTGGGCTGTCATGCCCAAGTACCAGCTTGTCGAGAACTTCTCCGAAGGCTTGGCCGCGGTGGCAAGCTACACCGAGGGCACTGAGGGCTATGTCAACAAGGAGGGGAAGGAAGTCATTCCTCTGAAGTATTCCAGGGCGCGCAACTTCTCCGGAGGGCTTGCCGCGGTGGAGCTTAACGGCAAGTGGGGCTACATTGATGAGAAGGGTTCCGTTGTCATTCCTCTGAAGTACGAAGACGCGGGCACCTTCATGTATGATCTGGCCCCTGTGAAGAGCGGCGGCAAGTGGGGTTACATTGCCAAGGGGGACGGGCGCGCACCGGCAATCGCTCCCACGGATCATTCCGATGCTCCCGAGGTGGAGGTTCTCCACACGACTCCCGAACTGGGCGATGTGGTGATCCCGCTGAAGTACGATGGGATCATGTTCTGCCAGGAAGGGCTGATGGGGGCCAAGATCAACGGGAAATGGGGATTCATAGACAAAAAGAACAAGGTGGCGATCGCTCCGAAGTACGACTTCGTCATGCCTTTCAAGGACGGCCTTGCGCCGGTGCGGATGGGTAAGAAGTGGGGCTTCATCAATAAGACGGGCAAGACAGTCGTCCCCGTGAGATACGACTCAGTCGGCTATGAGTTCTCGCAAGGGCTTGCATGGGTGGCCATCGGCGGCAAGTATGGCGTCGTGAACAAGACAGGGAAGCTAGTCGTGCCGATGAAGTACCAGGGAATCGGCCAGTTCTCCATGGGGCTTGCGGCGGCAAAGACCGGCGGCAAGTGGGGGATCATTGACAAGACCGGCAAGCAGGTCGTTGCGCCGAAGTACGAACAACTCAGCGCATCTGCCGGGGGTAGAGCCGCAGCCAAGCTCAACGGAAAATGGGGGTTTATCCACTGCGGCGATTCGGGATATAAGCCCGGGAGTGTATGCATCCCATTTCATTATGACAGCGCGCTTGACTTCGCAAGCGGCCTGGCTCCGGTGATGCTGGGCGACAAGTGGGGCGTCATCAGCCGGGATGGAATAGAAGTGATCACCCCGCATTACCAGCGCGTGGATATCTTCAAGGAGGGCCTGGCTGCGGTCAAGAGGGATGATAAGTGGGGATTCATAAGCTTGGGCTGCGGCGAGGTCATCCCGGCGAAATATGAGGACGCCATATCCTTCGCCGAAGGGCTGGCCCCGGTGAAGAACGATGGCAAATACGGCTTTGTAGACACCACCGGCGAGGTCGTCATCCCGCTGCAGTACGACCGTGCGGAGCCTTTCTCGGACGGCCTGGACAGGGTGACGCTCGGCGGGAAGTCCGGCTTCATTGCGAGAGGACCTCGGTGACTGCCGGGCAGACCGCCGACGCGGCGAACCAGCGGCTCAACTACCGCTGCATATGGCTCAAGTACGTACCGACGATGAGCATGATGGAGGATCGCACCAAATGGAGTTTCCGCCGGAAGACCTTACGCACGGACAGCTCATCAGTAACTGGGACGACATCTATCGCGGTGACAATCAGCCTCAGTGGGAAGACCTGGAACCCAATCGGGAGTTCCTGTCTCTCATCCAGGGCTATTGCTCGTCCGGCATGAGGGTTCTTGAGGTAGGCTCCGGGCTAGGCCACAATGCACTGGCACTGGCACGAATGGGCGTAGACGTCACCGCCAGCGACTGCTCCCAGAACGCCGTAAGGCGCTGTAGCGAGATGGCTGACCACGAGGGTGTCTCGATGCAGTGCAGAGTCCTCGATATCATGCGCCTCCCAGCCGATGTTGGAACCTACGATCTTGTTTTCGACAAGGGCTGCTGGCACACGTTCTTCGAAGACGGCCGTAGAAAGCAGTATGTCGAACAGATAGCCGGACTGCTCCCGGATGGTGGGATATGGATCAACTCGACAGGCTCGGCTGACACTAGCGATAGCCCAGATGATCCTGGCGCTGAAACCTATCCACGCTGGAAACTGGACGAAATCGTTCGGCTGGTTGACGGACGTTTCGAGGTTCTGCAGTTCCGCAGAGGTCACTACGGTTATCACGGTGAAAGGCGGTTTCTTACGTGGGAAGGTGTCTTCAGGAAGAGATCGCTCAAGTGAGGGCAAGACGGCGATCTTGGGCTGGCGCTGGACACAAACTGCCGAACAGGGCGTACTCCTTTAGTCGCCGTTCTCAATTCCAGAAAACCGCCTTCCCAAAATGTCGGGCCACTTTGGCTTGACAGAATAGTGCGCATCTGTTAGACTATTCTGGCATTTTCGCCTGTCCATGATACGGCCACGTGTGGTGGGCGCGGGTTCGGGGTTTCCCGTATACCGAGATGCTGTATGGCCAGACTTTTCGAGGTGATTGCACATAAACAAAGAGCTCCGAATCAATGACCGTATCCGAGCCAGGGAGTGCCGGCTGATAGGCGCGGAAGGTGAGCAACTGGGAGTAGTTGACATCCGCGATGCACTGTCAATGGCCAGGGAAAACGGATTGGACCTCATAGAGGTTGCGCCCACCGCTGCGCCGCCGGTCTGCAAGATCATGGACTACGGCAAGTATAAGTATGACCAGGGCAAGCGCGACCGCGAGGCCAAGAAAAAACAGCATGTGAGCGAGATGAAGGGCATCAAGATGAGGCCCAACATTGACGAGCACGACTTTCAGTTCAAGGTGAAGCACGTGCGCCGGTTCCTGGAAGATGGCGACAAGGTGAAAATCACCATCATCTTCCGCAGCAGGGAGATAACCCATCCGGAAATAGCGAGAAAATCACTGGAACGTATAACGGAACTGATGGAAGACGTGGCGGCGATCGAGAAGTCAATCGGCATGGAAGGCCGCACGATGACCATGATCTTCACGCCGAAGTAGTCAGTAACCGCGTTAGCCCGCATTATTCATGAAAAGCAGGAATAATGCTCAGAAGGCCGCTGATTATGCGGAACATGCATAATCAGCGCTAGGTTTGATATAACAGATAACGAAATCACCGCACATTGCCACCATACATCCGCGCAAGTCCGCTGCGGCGAGGCGGAGTCGGATGATGAGTGGCAAGTGTTGTCTTGAAAGGATCGGGAATGCCTAAGATTAGGACGAACAAAACGGCCGCGAAGAGATTCAGAATCACCGGCACAGGTAAGATCATGCGGAGAAACGCCCGCAAGGGTCACCTCATGATGAAGAAATCCGGCAGCCGAAGACGCAGGCTCAGCCTGGAGTCAGAAGTGGCTCACGGCGAGAGAATCAGAGTCTTCCAGATGCTGGGCACCCGGTAGTCAGTGATTAGTGACCAGTGATCAGTCATCAGTGAAGGTGCCTGGTATCGGTCGAAAGGAGTATCCATATGCCACGAGTTAAACGTGGAATCATGACGCACAAGCGTCACAAAAAGATAATTGACCGCGCCAAGGGTTACTTTGGAGCGAGAAGTCACCTGTTCAAGACAGCAAACGAAGCCGTCATGCACGCGCTGCAGTATGCTTACCGTGACAGGCGCAACCGCAAGCGGGAGTTCCGCCGCCTCTGGATCGCCAGAATCAACGCCGCATCCAGACTGAACGGTATGCAGTACAGCCGCTTCATGGAAGGTCTGACCAAGGCCGGAGTGGAGATTGACCGCAAGATCCTCGCGGACATGGCTGTTCACGATGCTGCCGGATTCACCGCACTCGTAAAGAAGGCGCAGGAAACGCTGAGCGCCTGATCGTTGCATAGCGCAGACTTGACGGTAGACAGTAGCACCTGGACCGCAGATGAGGAGCAAGACTCTCGTTCGCAGTCCGCGGTCTACTGTCTATTGTCTTAACCGGTACCATAGAAAAGCTGGCATTATTCGTGAACAGCATGAATAATCCGCGTTAGTGCCGGAACACACAAGGCAGGCGGGGTGAGCATGGAACCTACTTTGCAGGATACACTGGACCAGTTGCGGATTGAGGCGGAGGGCAAGATAACCGCCGCCGCATCATCAGCAGACCTTTCCTCGGTGGAGGTGGAGTATCTGGGGCGCAAGGGCCGAATCACGGAACTTCTGCGCAGCATCGGCAAGCTCCCCTCCGAAGAACGCCCACTGTTCGGCCAACTCGCGAACAAGGTGCGCGCCGATCTTACCGTTCTGCTGGATGAGCGCACCGCGAACCTGCAGTCCGGCGAGTCAGCACAGGCGCTGCAGTCCGAATCGCTGGACGTAACGCTGCCCGGCAGAAGCGTCCGCCTCGGGCGCAGACACATCCTTTCGGCCACCATAGACCGAATCAAGAAGGTCTTCATCGGCATGGGGTTCCAGGTTGCAGAAGGCCCCGAACTGGAGCACTACCGCTACAATTTCGACGCGCTGAACTACCCCGAAGACCACCCAGCCATGGACGCGCAGATGTCGTTCTACGTGACCAAGGATCTGCTGATGCGCACACAGACCACCGCGCTACAGGGCCGGGTGATGGAAAACCAGGCGCCGCCCATGCGCATATGCACCGTGGGCCGCTGCTTCCGGTATGACGCCGTAGACGCCACGCATTCCCACACATTCCACCAGGTTGATTGCTTTGCCATAGACGAGGGCATAAGCATGGCCAATCTGAAATCCACACTCGCCCAGTTCTCGCGCGAGATGTTCGGCGAGGATACACGCGTGCGGTTCCGTCCGGACTTCTTCCCATTCGTGCAGCCGGGCGCGGAGTGGTCTATAAGCTGTTTTGTCTGCAAGGGCAAGGGCTGTTCGCTGTGCAAGCAGAGCGGATGGATCGAACTCGGCGGCGCAGGCATGATCCACCCCAACATCCTGAAACGGTTTGACATTGATGCCGAGAAATACACCGGATTCGCGTTCGGCATGGGCATCGAACGAACGGCGATGGTCCAGTATGGAATAGATGACCTCCGCCTGTTCCTGGAGAACGATCTTCGATTCCTAAGACAGTTCTGACTTGTTCCTACCTGTTCCAGGAGCAGGTGTGAGAGCGTGAGGTGATACTATGCTGGTACCCGTTGAATGGTTAAGAGAATACTGTGACTTCGACCTGTCCGCCGAAGAGCTTGCGCACAGGCTGACGATGGCCGGCCTGGAGGTCGAGGACATCAAGGAAGTGGAGGGTCAGAAGGTTTTCTCCACATATGTCACGCCGGACAGATCCGATCTGCTCTCCATGGCGGGGGTTGCCAGAGAAGTTTCCGCACTTCTTGGCACCGCGTTTAGATATCCGCAGCCCAAGATTACCGAATCGGGCGGCAAGACAAGCGATTTCGTGAGCGTAGACCTGAAGAGCGCCAACTGCCCGCGCTACTCCGCAAGGCTTGTGCAGAACACAAAGGTTGTGGATTCGCCCGCATGGATGCAGACTCGCCTCATTGCGGCCGGAATGCGCCCAATCAACAGCGTGGTGGATGCCACCAACTACGTACTGCTGGAACTCGGGCAGCCGCTTCATGCGTTTGACTACGACCTGCTGGGCGATCACAAGATCATCGTGCGACAGGCAGAGGCAGGCGAGAAGATGGCAACCATTGACGGCGAAGAGCGGGAACTGAACCCGGATATGATGGTCATAGCCGACACAAAGGGCGCGGTAGCCGTGGCCGGGGTCATGGGCGGCGCGGAATCCGAGGTCAGCGCGAAGACCGTGAATGTCTTGCTGGAATCGGCTCACTTCAACCGGCTATCCATTCGCCGAACCGCACGCGCACTGCAGATGTCTACGGAGGCGTCATACAGGTTTGAGAGATGGGTAGATCCGAACGGCACCATCCTCGCGCTGGACCGTGTGGCGGAACTCATCCAACAGGCCGGCGGCGGCACGATAGCCCAAGGTGTGGTGGACTCATGCGCTGCGCCGGTAGAGCCGGCAGTCATCAGCGTTCGGCCTGAGCGCACAAGCATGGCACTGGGCTTTGACGTGACAAGTGCAGAGGTCGCCGATGCGCTCACCCGGTTGGGCATGAGCGTAAAGCTAGGCAGTGTGCTGGAAGTCACCGTGCCTACATTCCGCCCGGACGTAGAATATGAAGAAGACCTGATTGAGGAAGTCGGGCGCATCTTCGGGTACGAGCGCATACCAGAGAAACCGTTGGCAGGAGAGGCTATGCAGGGCCGAGACAGCGCAGAGGCGGACTTCGCATCCAGGTGCGCGGAGATACTCATGTCCTCCGGGCTACAGGAAGTGGTCACCGGTTCCATGACCGCGCCGGCGGAAGGCTCTAACCAGGTGTCGCTTACCAATCCGATGAGCGAGGAACTAAGCAAACTTCGGTCACAGTTAATCCTTGACTTGCTGGATGTAGCGTTATATAATGCAAGTAGAGGCACGAAGGATTTAGGCATTTTCGAGATCGGTCATATATTTGAGCCCCAGAAGGACAGCCAGGTAGTTGAGAAGCTGAGCATAGGGACCGTGATGACCGGAAGTCTCTGGGGCAGGGCATGGAATACGGATCGCTCATCACTCCAGGCAGATTTCTTCCTCTGCAAAGGAATTGTCGAGGATCTTCTCGAAAGGCTCAACGTGTGCAATGTCCGATTCATACCGCAGTCGGTGGATTTCCTCCACCCGACAAGGTCCGCTGTAATAGAGGCTGGCGGTGCGAGAATTGGAGTGATCGGGGAAGTCAGCCCGGAGTGGACGCGCAAGGCGGATATGCCCAGCCGCGCCTATGCCTTCGAGTTGGACCTTAACGAGCTAATGGAGCAATCCGCTAGCGCCCCCGTTTACTCCCCGATATCGAGATACCCGGCGGTCACCCGCGATCTGGCAGTAGTGGTTGCAGATGAGGTGCCCTATGGGCGGGTTCTGGAGATTCTAAAGGAAGGATACGGAGAACTTCTGGAAACCCTCGCGCTGTTCGACCTGTATTCGGGATCGCAGTTGCAGGCCGGACAAAAGAGCATAGCGTTCAATATTGTATTCAGGTCCCATGAGCGCACTCTGCGCGATGAAGAAGTAGATGAGCGTATGACTCAGACCAGGGGCCTACTTACTTCTAAGCTCGGAGCGACATTCAGGGACACCTAACTCGGGGGGGTGTTTCAAAATGGGCGCACAGAAACCGTCACCGGCGGAAATCGAGTCGGTGATATGTTCTCTGACAAGTGTTCACTCGGCTCGGGTGGTAGCGGATAAGGGCAACGAGATTCAGGAAATCCACGTTCTTACCGACGCTAGCCGCTCGCCGAAGCAGTTAGTCCGTGACGTAGAATCAGCCCTCCAGGCGCAGTTCGGCCTGGAGTTGGATCACAAGAAAGTCAGTATAGCGCAGACCCAGAACGGCAAATCAACTGAGAAATCTAAGTCTACCGACTCAGCCAGACTGAAGCTCTCTGACGTATTTATAGCGCTGAACGGCTCACAGGCCGAGGCGCTGGTCAGACTGCGGATGAACGGCAGTTCTTTCGAAGGGCAGGCGACAGGGCACAGTTCCAGCCACAGCCAGTTCAGGCTGATCGCGTCCGCCACTCTGAAAGCCATAGAGGGTAAGGCCGGCGAAGAAGTGGCTCTGGTGCTGGAGGACTTGAACGCAGCGGTAAACCTGTCTGGACACACGGTGGTAGTCGTATTCGTAAACATGATAGGTCCGAAAGGTGAGGAACAACTCACCGGATCGGCCATAGTGAAGCAGGATATTTGGAAGGCGGTGGTGAATGCCACTCTGGATGCCGTTAATCGGCGTCTGGGTATGATCTGCGAGCAATAATAGTTTGGGCCGACGACGCGCAGCATAAAAAGGTCATGAGTCGAACCCTGAGCGGAGCGGAGATACGTTCACAGACTAGCGGATGTGGGCGCCATTCTCACTACGAAAGGTGTTGACAAACATGAAGACCTTGGTAAAAGTACTGCTTGCCCTCGCGTCGCTGACACTGACATCCGGCGCATTCCTGAAGTATTGGCCACCGCCCTAGGATCTTAATAGATCCGTCAGACGGTGTGTCTGACGTAGCTACGATCTGACGTGACTGCTGCCGTCGTCGGCCCATTAGCCCGCATTATTCACGAAGAACGTCAATAATGCTCAAAAGGCCCTGCATTGTGCAGGAACTGCATAACGCAGATCAGAGTAGGGCGCAAGCATTGAGACCACTCGCAAAAGCTTTTGTCTACTATAAGAACCTGACCCTTCTCGTCGGTCTCGCCATCTTCGTATGGGCCGTGGCGCATATGGGACAGGAGCTTCCCCACCTCCCTGAACTGGCGCTCTTTTTCCTCATCATTCTGGTCGGCGAACTGCTTCCCGTCACTATCCCCGGCAGCAACATTGACGTAACAGTTACGATTCCCGCCATCATGAGCCTCTTTCTAAGCCACGGCAGTCCGGCTGCGCTTACCGTTGCCCCTCTCAGCATCATCGTCGGGGTTATGATAGTCCATCGCAAGCAGAACTTCCGCTGGCTGGTTGATATGTCCAGCTACAACACTGCCATGTGTACTATCCCTATCGGCGTGGCGAGCTGGGTATACTATTTTGTGGGCGGACACACCATAGAAGCCAGCCCGGACGTGGCGGTGGCGTCCATGTTCATTCCGCTTTTCATTGCCATTATCGCGTCCACGGTTGCTAATGCCATCATCTTCACCACCGGCCTGTCGCTGAACAGCGGCGACCCGTGGCGACTCTCATTCTTCCAAAGCCTAAGATGGTTCGCACCCAATTTCATTGTCACAGCCCCGTCGGGCATACTTTTCGCCATGCTGTACAAGCAGTTCGGTTTCTACGGGGTGCTGATGATGATAGTGCCGTTCATCGTGGGGCGGCAGGCGCTTAACATGTACTCAGAGCAGATGGCCGCGTATATGGAAACAGTCACCACCCTCGGCTCATACATGCAGCACTACCACGCGTATACCAAGGGCCACCTGGAACGAGTAGCCAGCATGTCTGACAAGATAGCCAAACAGATGGGGTTGCCGTATCAGAGCCTCATGTTCATCCGTGAAGCCGGCCTGCTGCATGACATCGGGAAAGTGGGCGTGAGCGAGGAGATACTGGACAATACCGGCAAACTCAGCGACGATGACTGGAATACCATCAGACAGCACCCGGCCAGAGGCGCGGAGATACTGGCGCAGATGAAGCACTTCGAGCGAATTGTGCCGTGGGTGCGCGGACATCACGAGCGACCGGACGGCAAGGGATATCCTGACGGGCTGAGCGCGAACGACCTCTCGATTGAGGCGGCCGTCATAGCAGTGGCCGACTCCTTCGATGCCATGGTGGGCGGTCCCGATGAAGAGACCCAGCGAGTGTACCGCGTTCCGAAAACCAAAGGCCAGGGCATTGACGAACTGCGATACGGATCGGGCACGCAGTTTGATCCAAGAGTGGTGAAGGCGTTTATGCAGGTGATGGACAGAGAGGAAATAGAAAATGGCCGCCAGCATACTTCTTAGCCCGGCGTTTCTGATATCCGCAGCCACCACGCTGGCAGCGGGCGGGTATGCCTACGCGTATCTGCCTGTACAAATGCACAAGGCATACCGCCAAAGTCTGCTCACGCTTGCCACAGCGGTGGAAACCAAGGATAAGACCTCTGTAGGTCACGGTGGACGCGTTGCCGCACTGGTGGTCGCCACTGCAAAGATCATGCGAATCTCGCGAAAGCAGTTGAGCAAGATGGAATACGCCGCTTTTCTGCAGGACTTGGGAAACGTGAAGGTCCCGCACGGCATACTGAACACAGCGGACGCACTCACTCATGAGGAGTTTGATATCGTGAAGGCCCACACATCCACCGGCGCAGACATTGTGGAACAGATAGGGTTTCTCAAAGACATCTCGCCCATTATCCGTTATCATCACGAGTTCTGGAACGGCGCCGGATATCCGGATGGAATGAAGGGCGAGCAGATACCGCTCGGCTCTCGCATTATCGCGGTCTGCACTGCCTATGACGCCATGACACACGAGAAATCCTATCGTGCCGCGCTCGGCGAGGACGAAGCAGTAAAGATCATCCGAGCTGATGCAGGCATCAAGTACGACCCGGCGGTGGTGGATGCGTTTCTGAAAGCGCTCAAGAAAATTGCGGGCGAAGAAAGGCCGGTCAGTTGATCATAGAGGCGTTTGTACTCTCGCTCGTCGTCGCGTTCATCCGCGGAGGCAAGCTCTCCAGGCTGGAGGAACTGCCTTTACGGAAAACATACTTGTTCCTGGCCGCCTTCGTGCTGGCGGGCGCGATACTGACGCTCATCATACGCGGCGGCGACCCCACGCTGATACGCTACGCAAGGGTTGTCAACGTGCTGCAGTACGTGATACTGCTTTGGGCCATTGCCATCAACCTGCACGTCCGCCATATGCGCATAGTCGGAATAGGAACGTTCTTGAACTTTCTTGTACTCACGGCAAACGGCGGCCTAATGCCCGTCAGTGAATATGCAATCAAAGCAGCCGGCATGACCGAGGCTATCAGAAATTACGCCGTCCGCCACGTGATACTGACATCTGAGACGCGGATGGCTTTCCTGTCCGACATCATACCTATCAGGCTGTTCGGCAAGGTCATGTCGCAAGTAGCCAGTATCGGTGATCTCGTCATTGCAGTGGGTATATTCCTTATGATCCAGCATTACATGTGCGTTAAATCCTCAGAGGAGCAAGTGACCAGTGCATAAACGGCTACTCGTGCCTGCGGTGATAATCATCCTGATTCTGGCGGCGGTCCTGCGCATCTGGGGACTCGGCTGGGGGCTGCCCACGTCTCTGCACTACTTCTCCTATCACCCGGACGAAACCACTGTGCTGTTTGCAGCGCTCAGGGTGAACTTCTTTACGGGCGAATTGAACCCGGGGTTCTACAACTACGGATCTTTGTTCATCTACCTGGTCAATTTCGCAACCGTGGGAGCTACTGTGGCAGGGGCGATCAATCTGCCGCCCGACGATGTGTTCTCCAACGTCGGTGAGTTCGCCAAGCTCTACTACGCCGGGCGTCTGGTCGCGGTGGTATTAGGCATATTGACGGTATGGGCGGTCTACGTTCTGGGCAAAAAAGCCTATGGGCGCAAGGTGGGGTTGATAGCCGCGCTTCTGATGGCCGTGCTGCCGATACATGTGATGCATTCCAAGTTTATGGTTGTGGACGTGCCGGCAACCTTCCTCATAACACTGGCGCTGGTCTTTGCCCTCAGGATATCCGAAAAACAGAGAGCGCGAGACTACATCTACGCGGGACTGATCGCCGGGCTGGCGGCGGGCGCTAAGTACAATGCCATGCTGGTGATGGCCGCGCCGATTGCCGTACACTTTGCAGTCTGCCGTGCTCCCAGGCTGGATCGGATACTCAACCCTAAGCTGTTCGGGATGATCTTGAGCGCAACGCTAGGATTCTTTATCGGCACACCGGGCGCCATGCTCTACACTGAGGAGTTCGCCAGAGGTCTCGGACGCGAACTTCGGCACGCAAGTACAGGACACGGCCTGGTCTTTGTCAGCACCGGGTCCGGCTTCGTGTACCATATCACCCACTCGCTATTGCCGGGCATGGGATTGCCGCTGCTGGTTATTTCGCTCATCGGTTTGCTTTACGCACTGCGTAAGCGAACCACCGCCGACATAGCCATGCTCGCGTTTTTTGCGGCATATTACATGGTTATCGGTCTGGCGCAGGTAAGGTTCGCGAGGTATATTATCCCTATCCTGCCTGTGCTTGTCATCTTTGCGGCAAGAGTTTCTTCGGATACGCTGACCAGACTGTTCTCCGGGCGTGCCGTCTCTAAGGTTGTCGGTTACTTGGCGGCTATCACGCTCGTCGCTACATTCGCCTATACCACGGCTTACTCAGTTGCCATTGACCGCTCGTTTGTCGCTACCGACACGCGGGATCGGGCGGCGGCGTGGGTGTTCAGCGTCATCCCGCAAGGCACGAGCATTGGAATGCCAACGATACCCTGGTTCTACACTCCACCACTGGACCCGTATTTTGGACTCATGAAACCGGAAGATCGGTATGACCGGGTATCCGCACTGCCGGATTACGATCTGGTGGTCAGCGGTACGACGGAATGGGATTCGGATTTCCTCCAACGCGAGGAGCCGAAGTACGTCATGATGTCGGAGTTTGAGTATGTAGACCACCTCAGGATCCACGATCCTGCTGCTGCGGCTTACTTCAGCGTGCTTGGGCGCGACTACCGCCTGACCAAGGAATTCACACAAAGTCTATCGCTGTTTGGACGCAATATTCCCTGGCTGCCCAAGCTTCCGCACGACATGTCCTATGTCAGTCCCACCATCAAGATATACGAGCGAAAGGACTAGGGATGGACGTCATCGTTCAGGCGTTTCTGGATCACCTGAGCGTAGAGCGCGGCCTATCCGCCAACACGCAGGAAGCCTACGGGCGCGATCTGTCACAGTTCGTGGTGTGCCTTCGCGGCAAGGGTGTCAGAGCGTTTGATGAGGTCACGGAGGATCATCTGGTCGGGTTTCTGGAGGCGCTCAGAGCATCGGGCGCGTCTGCGGGCAGCACGCGAAGAAAGCTCTCCGCCGTCAAAACGTTCTGCAAGTTCGCGTATCGTGACGGGTTCGTGAAGCGCGACTTTACCGCCAACATCGCAGGCTTGAAGGGTCCTCAGCGGCTGCCGAGCGTGCTCTCCATAGAAGAAGTCTCCAACCTTCTCGCCCAGCCGGATACCCGCGAAACGGCGGGCGCGCGTGACAAGGCGATGCTCGAGGTTCTGTACGCCAGCGGCCTGCGCGTTTCCGAGCTGATTACCCTGAAAACGATAGACGTGAACATGGACGTAGGCTTTGTGCGGTGTCTCGGCAAGGGGTCAAAGGAACGCATCATCCCTCTGGGCAAGGTGGCGATAGAGTATCTGCAGCGGTATCTGCTGACCGCGCGAGGCAAGTATGTGAAGACGACCAGTTCGGAGTATCTGTTCCTCACAAACCGCGGCACGAAGATGTCCAGAATCAGCTTCTGGAAGATCATCAAGAAGTACACCGCCGCCGCCGGGATTACGCGGAACATCACGCCGCACACGCTCAGGCACTCCTTCGCCACTCATCTCCTGCAGGGCGGCGCGGATTTGCGATCCATCCAGGAGATGCTGGGCCATGCGGACATCGCGACCACACAGGTCTACACGCACGTGACGCAGGAAAAGCTGAAGCAGGTCTACCGCAAGACCCACCCGAGGGCATAGATGCGCAAGGTTGATAGAGTCATACTGATCGTGCTGGACGGAGTGGGCGTGGGCGGCGCGCCGGACGCAGCGGCTTACGGCGATGTGGGCAGCAACACGCTCGGCAATCTCGCACGCGCAGTCGGCGGGTTGGCGCTGCCGAACATGGAACGGCTGGGACTGGGGAACATCATCCCCACAGAGGGCGTGTCACCCCGCGCGGACTGCACTGGATGTTTCGGCGCGATGCGGTCGCTTTCGGCTGGCAAGGACACAACCACCGGCCACTGGGAGATCGCGGGCATCATCACCGAGCGCCCGTTTCCCACCTACCCGCACGGTTTCCCACCCGAAGTGATCAGCGCTTTCGAGAAGCTTATCGGCCGAGGAACCCTGGGCAACTACCCGGCATCCGGCACCGAGATCATCGAAGTCCTGGGCGAAGAGCACATGCGGACCGGCAAGCCGATTATCTACACATCAGGCGACAGCGTTTTCCAGATCGCGGCGCACGAAGATATCATCCCTGTTCCTGAGCTTTACCGGATATCGTTTGCCGCCAGGAGCCTGCTGGTTGGTGAGCACAACGTTGGCAGGGTGATCGCTCGCCCATTCGTCGGCACGCCCGGCGCATTCAAGCGCACGGACAGGCGAAAGGACTTCTCCGTCGAACCGCCTGGCCTAACGATTCTGGACACCCTCTGCGCCGCCGGACTGCAGGTGGTGGGCATCGGCAAGATATCAGATGTGTTCACCGGCAGTGGCCTCACCGCCGGTTCGCACATCACGGATAATCTGGACGGCATCATTCAGACCGTGGCCGCAATTCGGCAGACGGGCAGGGGTCTGATATTCACCAACCTGGTGGATTTCGACAGCCTGTACGGTCACCGCAACAACGCCCCCGGGTTCGCCGCAGCCCTCCGCGAGTTCGACGATCATCTGCCCGATATACTCGATGCAATGCGGGATGACGATATTCTCATCATCACCGCCGACCACGGTAACGACCCCACCACCCCAAGCACCGACCACTCCCGCGAACAGGTTCCATTGCTCGTCTTCGGCAAGTCCGCGCAGGCGGGCGTGAACCTGGGTGTGCGGGGTACTTTTGCGGATATTGCGGTAACAATCTCGGCTGTCTTTGGGCTGCCCGATTGGCCCAAGGGTACCAGTTTTTTGCACGACATACGCGGCGTTTGAACTCACTTCACTCCACCCTCGGAAAAATACCTGCAATTCATTGAAAATATCGCGCCATTGGCACGATTCTTGCAAGTATAGTTACTGGGAAAAGAGACGTTTGATCCCGTCACCAATGCCCGGTTCAGAAATATGATGCTCCTGACTTGCAGTAAAAGGAGCCGCCGGGTGTTACCAAAAGGGGGAGGTATTACCCATGGTAAAGTGTTTTTGGTGCGGTGCTCTCAGCAACGGCGGCGATGAATGTGCCGCCTGTCACCGAAGTCTTAAATGGTCGCCGGTATTGCAGGTGCTTCTGCGTCCTTCCATCGGAGGGATAATGGGCGCTCGTACGGGGGCCGGAGTGACTTCAGTGCAGAATCAAAGAGTGTAGATCACCGACCAAGATGTACTTCCAACGTTGCGGCGGTTGCGTTTTAGTGACGCAGCCGTCGCTTTCGTTTGTCTGCCGAAGGTATTACGGCGCGAAAGGGCGTACATTACCGCATGAAAGACATCATCAAACAACTCAAGCACGGCCTGATCGTCTCCTGCCAGGCGCCCGTTGGCACACCGCTCCACGGATCGGCAATCATGGCCGCCATGGCGAGGGCAGCGGAAATAGGCGGTGCGGTGGGCATCCGCGCGAACGGCCGGGACGACATACGCGCGATCAGGGCTGCGGTCCCATTGCCGATCATCGGCATCTACAAGATCGTGATGGACGGCTTCGACACCTACATCACCCCAACATTGGAGGCCGCGCAGGAAGTAGCGGCGGCGGGCGCGGATATCATCGCGGTGGATGCCACCCTCAGGCCGCACCCGAACGGACTCTCATCGGCAGAACTGATTGCGCAGATCAAGACGCTCGGAAAGCCCGTGATGGCGGACATATCCACTTTCGAGGAGGGTGTTGCGGCGGCGGATGCCGGGGCGGATATCGTCGCGACCACCATGAGCGGGTACACGCAGTACAGCCCGCAGACCGATGAGCCGGACTTCGAGCTGATCGAGCGGCTTTTCGCGGCGCTGAGCGTGCCGATCATCGCCGAGGGGAAGATTTGGACCCCTGAGCAGGCCCGCAAGGCGCTTGACCTCGGCGCGCATGCGGTAGTCGTCGGCACTTCAATCACCCGCCCGCATGTGGTGACCGAGCGGTTTGTGAGAGCCATCCAGGCCTAGTTCACGTATCACTCATCACGCGTCAGAGTAAGAGTATGAGTAAGAGTACGATATATGTTGGCATAGACATCGGCGGGACGAAGATCGCTGCGGGGATAGTCAACTCGCAGGGCGAGATCGTCCATCGCCTGGAGCGCTCGTCAAACTCGGCTGAGGGCGGACCGGCGGTGATGCAGCGGGCATCCGACCTCATCGCCGAGCTGATCGCGTCCGGGCCATATGATATCAGCGGAATCGGGGTGGCGACCGGCGGGCAGATTCATTCCGAGACCGGCGTGGTCTTCTCCGCAACACCCATCATTCCCGGCTGGGTCGGCACCCGAATCAAGGACACGCTCGAATCGCGGTTCGGCGTTCGCGTGCGGGCTATGAACGATGCCAGTGCGGCGGCGGTCGGGGAGGGTAGATTCGGCGCGGGTCGTGGCGTGAGCGACTTCGTTCTGCTTACCATCGGCACCGGGGTCGGAGGCGGGGTCTTCTCCGACGGACATCTGGTTCAGGGCGCGCTGGGTGCGGCGGGGGCTATCGGGCACATGGTGATAGACTGCGATGGGCGACCCTGCAACTGCGGGAGCCGAGGGTGCCTGGAAGCGTACACCGGCGGACGGGTCATCGCTAACCGCGCGCTTGAACTCGCGGACGAAGGCGGGTTGGACACCGAACTAGTCCGCGCCATCCGATCAGACATCTCCTCAGGCACAAAGCTGCTCGGCCATGCAGCTGAGTCGGGCGATCAGTTCGCGTCGGAGGTGATCCGTGAAGCAGGCGAGTATCTGGGCTGGGGCCTGGTCAGCCTGCTGAACCTGTTCAACCCATCGCTCATCATCATCGGCGGCAGCGTGGCCGAGCTCGGCGACCTGCTGCTCGGTCCCGCGTGGGAAGTCGCCCGCGCACACAGCCTCCGCAAGGGCAAAGACCCCGTGCGCCTGGTACGCGCCCAACTCGGCAACTCTGCAGGCCTCCTCGGCGCCGCCAGCCTGCTTTGGAGTACTAACGCGGATTATGCATGCCCCGCATAATCCGCGGCTTTCTGAGCATTATTCATGCTATTTATGAATAATGCGGACTAGCAGCCACCGGATAAACTCGGAATTGTAGCCGCAGGCTTCATGCCTGCGAGGTCAGAGCGCAACCATAAAGGGTGCGACTACAGACTTTATCCGATCCCTGCTAGGGCTTGACCTCGTCTTCCCGCGCGTTGGCCTGACGACGCGATGCCCTACCTAACGACCGCCAAAATCCATTATCGAAAATCCACATCAACCCCTTGACAACTCCTGAAGTCTCGCTGTACGATATGCATGCTGGTCCGCATTATTCGCTAACAAAGTGAATAATGCTCAGAAGAGTTTGGATTATAGGTTTCTCGTATAATCCAAGCGAGAATTCAATATTCGACGGATGGGTATATTGGGAAGCCGGTGCAAGTCCGGCGCTGCCCCGCAACTGTAATCGCTGACGATGCGCACATAATGCCACTGCTCCACACGGAGTGGGAAGGCGTGCGCGGAGGATGAAGCGGAAGCCAGGAGACCGGGCCTATCCGAAACGACATCACTTCGCGGGTTTGTGGTGCGGGATACCGGTTAGATCATCCCTGTCGCCCCTGTCACGTAGAGTGCCAGGGGTGTTGTTTTTGGGATACCTCTCCGACCACCGTGCCGCAAAAAAGGAGGTCGGAAATGCTGTTCACAGGTCACGGCGATGAGGGTTACACGAGTGTAATCGGCGGCTCATCGCTCCTCAAATGCGACGCGCGCCTCGAAGCTCTAGGCGCATTGGACGAAGCGCAGGCTCACCTCGGACTGGTTCGCGCCATGGTTGCGGGATGCCCCTGGGCAGAGTCCCTCAAGATGGTACAGAGCGATCTTCAGCTTCTCATGGCGGAATGCGCCACCCCGTCCGGCAATGCTTCCGGCGAACGGTACGTGACAACCACACACGTCACCCGCCTGGAGCAGGAGTTGACTGAGTGGGACGAGTACACCGGCGGATTCGGCGGGCTACTGATCCCAGGCGACAGCGTTCTCGAAGCCCAGCTTCACCTCGCGCGCACTGCCATTCGCCGCGCAGAACGGCGGGTAGTGGCCCTCCAGCAGAGCGAGTGCGCCGCGAACCCCAACATCCTCCCCTACCTCAACCGCCTGTCATCGTGGGTCTACGGCCTTACTATGCTGGCAGGAGTTTCCGCCGCAACCCCAGTCCCTGCGGCATAAACTGCATCAGACTACCAGAAAGGAAACGAAAGAGTTGTTCAGATCAGGATTCTTGATTCTTGCGATTGCACTTATTCTTGTGATCTCACTTCCGCTTGCGGCAGAGGATCAGGCCGACGTAACTGTGATAGTGACCGCGGAGCGGACCGCACAACCGGTGAGCGAGTCCATCGCTACGGCGACTGTGATCACTGCCAAGCAGATCCGCGAAGGCGCGGCGCAGAACGTGGCCGACGTGCTGAAGATGGTCCCCGGCGTAACCGTTCAGCAGAACGGGCAGACCGGCTCGCTGACATCGGCTCATCTTAGGGGCACGGCTACCTCTCAGGTTCTGGTGCTGGTGGACGGGCAGCGCATAACCAGTGCGGCGTTCGGCGGTGCGGCGGATCTTTCCAAGCTTCCGATCTCCGATGTGCTGAGGATCGAGGTCATCAGAGGCCCGGCGTCCAGCCTCTACGGTTCGGATGCAATTGGCGGCGTGATAAACGTCATCACCCGAAAGCCCTCCGGTCGCAAAGTCGAGACCAGACTCGGCGGCGGCACCAACGACCGCATGTCCAGGTTTGTCTCAGTAAGCGATGGCGGCGAGAAAATGGCATGGAAGTTGACGACGGACTTCCCGGCGTATGGGGGACAGCAGTCCAACAGCGATTACTCCGCTACGGACCTATCCGGGCGGCTCGATTTCAACAACCTGAAGGGCTGGGAGTTGAGTCTGAAGGCGAACGATTACCATGACGCACTCGGCCTTCCGGGTCCGTCAACCTTTCCCAGTCCGAACGACCGGCAGTGGTGGAACAGGACAAGCTTCGATCTCTCCGCCAATCGCGCATTGGGAGCAGGTCGGCTTGAACTCAACCTCGGCTCCATGAACCAGAAACTCCATGAAGTGAACCCGGATTTCTTTATGCTGACGAACATTGACGGCGAGACCGAAACCGCTGATGCGATCTACCGCGTCACACGCGGACGGCAAGACCTGGTGTTGGGCGGAGAGTACATGACTGAGAGCTACAAGGACGTAGAAGGCGGATCGGTCCAGGCGGATAAGAGCATCACAAACAGCGCGCTCTATGCTCAGGACAGACTGGCGATCAACACATCCACCGATCTGCTGATCGGTGCGCGGTTGGATGACCACTCGACGGCGGGCAGCAAGATCACTCCGCGCATAGGCCTGAATCGCGC
Source organism: Armatimonadota bacterium (assembly GCA_025358205.1). Taxonomy (GTDB): domain Bacteria; phylum Armatimonadota; class UBA5829; order DTJY01; family DTJY01; genus JANYKG01. The sequence goes on along the minus strand of JANYKG010000070.1, from coordinate 6,203 downwards.
CATGGGCGAAAAAACCAGGGTGAGGGCATCCTACGCGGAGGGGTTCAGGGCCCCAAGTCTTGTGGATTTGTACTATAATAACTTCGGCACAGTCGGCAACCCGAACCTGAAGCCCGAGAAATCGCATCAGTATGAGGTTGGCGTCAACACTATGATCGGCAAGGATACGATGGACTTGGCGCTGTTTACGAACAAAGTCGCTGACCAGATCGTCTGGACATCTGCGGCCACACCCGGGAACCCGTGGGCCGGCACGTTCTCTAATGTAAGTGAAGCTCGGCAGCAGGGTGTGGAGTTGTCGTGGGATCATTCGCTCACGAAGGCCGTCAATCTGTGTGCGTTCTACTCTTACATTGATGCGCGAAACCAGACGACCGGCGCGCGATTGCCGGGGATACCGTACAACCAGGCAGGGCTGACACTTGCCGGCAAGATGAACGGATGGAACACCGCGCTGACCGGACGATGGAGCACTGACCGCATCTACGGCGGCGGCGTGAAGGTGAAGGCGGTCGCCGTTATTGACCTGACGCTCACCGATGATTCGCAGAAATCAGTGGCTCATTACATCACATTCCGCAACCTGACCAACGCGCACTACGAGGAAGTAGCCGGGTATCAGGCGGAAGGACGCACCGTGGAAGTCGGCGTGCGAACCAACTGGTAACAAATGATACGAGCGGAATGGCCGCCGAGTTTACTGAACACCTCGGCCATTCCCTCGGTCCGTGGAGTAATAAGATGACTTTTCAGAATCTGATACGCGATCCTGTGCTGGTCATATTGGCTGTGGCATCACTAGTGTCCTGGGCGCTTATCGCTCACAGCGCGGCGGTGATTCGCAAAGTGGCAAAAGAAGATTGCGATACCACCTCGACGGATGAACAGTCATGCAGGTTGCCGCTCGCCCGCCTTCGCGCAGAACTGGACCGGAATGCGGGGTCGGACCGGGATCACCTGCTGACGGTTATGGATACGTCTATCGCTCTGGAACGCCACAGGTTGGACCGCAATCTGCCGTTGCTGGGCGTGATAGGCAGCACGGCTCCGTACATGGGGCTGCTTGGCACGGTCATCGGCATCATACAAGCGTTTCAATCCATCCAGGCGCAGAACAACATGAGTCCGTCCGTTGTGGCTGGAGGCATCTCCACCGCACTGATCGCCACTGCGATGGGGCTGGCTGTGGCTATCCCGGCGGTGGCGGCGCACCACCTGCTGGCTGCGGCAGTCAACCGCAGGGTATCGGAGTGGGAATCGGTGGCGGCGGAGTGGCTGCCGAAGAAAAACTCGATGGGAGGGCCGAATGAGCCTGTCTCGCGGACGTAAACACTCCGTCGAACCCAGGGTTGAGATCAACGTCGTGCCGCTGGTGGACGTCTCGCTGGTGCTGCTGATCATCTTCATGGTCACCGCCACGTTCATCAAGAGCGCGGGCATGCACATCCAACTGCCGTCGTCGTCCGCCGTGCGCATAGCCGGTGAGATGAAACGGGAACTGGTGATAGGAGTGGACTCACGTGGTCAACTTCTGTGGCTGGGCAAGTCGGTATCTGACAAGCGCCTTGCCTCAATGCTGGCCGGAGAAGCGAAGGTACACGGCACGGAGAGCCGAGTAGTGATTCAGGGCGACGCACGGGCAACCCACGGCCGAGTGGTGGCCGCCATGACACTGGCCCAGGAAGCCGGGTTCGCGCATTTGGTGATAGCGGCGAAGAACGATGGGGCGAGGTAGTCTCATGCTGGGCAGGCACGCAGACCACAAATTCACATTGCACAGCTTGCTGAAACCTCTTGGGGTTTCCGTGGCGGTAAACGCATGCCTGCTGGCGTTGATGGCCAGAGCGTTCACCGCGACCCCGGTTTCGGGCAAGCGATACATGTCCGTGGAGTTGCGCGTTCCGGTTCAGATCACGCATCCCGTGGTTAAGCAGATTGTTCATAAGCTGCTGCCGATGCAGGCTCCACCCAAGCTTCAACGCACCGCGAGCGCCAGGCTGTTCTCCAGAGTGCTGCCGTACCAGCAGGAGATGGGTTCTCGCAGGACGGCTAGCGCTTCTCCCGGCGGTTCCGGCGTCACGTATGCCCAACCTGGAACTGGAGTCGGTGAGTCGGTCGGGCCGATATCCACCGGGAACGGCCCGGGCGTGAACCTGGGAGTCGGAACAGGCGATGGATCAGGGCACGGCCCAGTGACCGGCACACCGAACCCTCCTGCAACCGCTCCTCAGGTCGCCCAACCCCAGCCGCCAAAGCCGGTCACACCGAAGCCCGCACCCGTTGGTGAAACTAGAAACGCGCAGCTTTCCAGGCAGATCAAGCCCGCGTACCCCGCAGATGCCCGCGATGAAGGAGTGGAGGGCATGGTATCGCTCACCCTCACCGTTGGCCCCAGCGGTCGGGTGTCCTCAGCCCGCGTCGAGAGTAGCTCCGGTGACAGGCGTCTGGACAGAGCCGCGCTTGAAGCCGTGCGGAGTTGGACCTACAGCCCGTCGCTCAAGAACGGAAATGCCGTGGAAACCACTGTGCGCGTACACGTTGATTTCCGCTTGGAATAACCCTCTCAGCAACAAGCTCGACATAGTGTCCGCCAGCTACTCTGCACCAGGGGAATATCCATCCCAGGGCTAGTGACTCTTTCGTATCACAGGTTTTGTCTTCTTGGACGCAGGCTTCGGCTTCGCCTTGACTACGGGTTTCTGTACCGTCTTTGTTTTGACTGCACCACCGTTTCCGGTGACAGTATCCGTGACGGGTATCGCATCATCCTGAATGGATGCCTGCATGGGCATGTTCCAAGGCTTCAGATCACTACCCCAGAGTACGGATTGGGTCATCTTGACGATCCCCTGCTTCAGTGCGCCAAAGATTGCATTCTGTCCGATTGAGTAAGTTGAGTCCGTCCATGAGTAGGTATTCTCAGGCAACTCAGGCATCTGTGGCTCAGTGTCGTCGCCACGCACCTGTGCAGGCACCGTTCTGACAGGTTTCGCATCCCCGAGAGAGTCAATGCTTACATCACAGGACCACAACTGAGTCTGAGTTCTCAGATCAATTACTTTCAGATAACCAAGCAATGTGATTTTGGGCGTCGACACGATCTGATACTCATAATTGACCAGTCGAGAGTGTTTGCTACCTTCATACTGGTTGATGTCGCGTTCCCAACTAGCGTGCTTGTCATAGTAGTTGCTGAGGTCGCGCTGATATTCATGACTGCATGATCGGCACCCGTCAATGGATGGGTACTTATGCCCACTAAGACCACTCTCGTCTGGATCCGGCCTGCGCGGCTCAGTTTCCGTGAAAGCCGGCATTGGAGGCGTGATGCGGCTTCGTGTACACGAATACTCGAGTGCAGGAGACACGTCTCTAATCCACAGCACAAGCAGCGCATCTGCGTTGCTCGCACGGACTACCTGCTGTGCGCCACCGGAATCACGGAATGGGTTTCCCACCGCACTGTCCCCCAGCACGTTCTGGACTAGCTTCCCCCAATCTTGCGCCGAAGCGAGAGACTTCACCTTGGTTTGGAGCAGATCCTGCGCTACTGTCTCCATCTGGTTCTGGATTACGAGGCGTTGGCGATCAGGATCTGGAGATTGCACGTATGTTCCTACAGCAATTGATCTAACGTATGATAGGTCACAAAGTGGAAGTTGGAATGGCCCACCTTTGAATCCAGATTTTACTACCATATTAGTCAATGTACTGAGGTGTTTGGCAGTGGGGGCCCGAAGGACCCAGTACTCCGTACCGCCACTCGAAAACGACTGGGCAACAGCCGATCTGCAGAATTGCTGCCATGGAGTCAGCCCAACCCTGTCTCTGGTGCTATTGTCGCACGCGCTTCTGAGCTCGGTCGGCAGTATTTCGTTCGCAGTATCGACGGTACATTCTTCTTCAGCATTCCAGTTGATGGCAGCAATCTTGTGTGAAAGACCGGTTGCATCCCGAAACACCTGCAACTGCCCCGGTTCTATAATCTGCTTCTTACCATACTGGAACTGGGACAGCAGCGTATTCGCACAGGAGCTATCGTTCGAAAAGACCGCGACATTCTGAACCGGGAATGTGCTCGTTGTGGCGAAACCTAATCGCTTTATATCGCCAACAGCCTGATCCAGCCACATGGTCTCAGGGACATCAATCAGCGCCTGACAGGAACGTTTGGCCGCCTCCTGGGTTGCTATCGTGATTTGGTCTGCATCGTTGCGGGATGGGATCGTGGGGAAGACCTCGGCCAGCAGCTTGGCCGCCAATGCCTTACCGGCCCCATCCAGCTTCGATCTGTCCAGTACGATAACAGTCTCGTCCTTGCGCCAGTCATATGGCAAGAGATCATTCCCGCGCTTTCCAAAGCTGCCCAGGTCGGCGAGTGACACATATGTGCAGTGGTCTTTCCTCAACAACGCAGAACCACATATGGGACTCATGATGTCTTCAGATGCCAGATTGCTGATCACATATGTCTTTTCATCTTTTCGATTCACCACACTCGTTTCCCAGTCCTCATACTTGGCATGCGCGATCATGCTCAAAGCCAACTCCAACACTGCAGTGATGATACAAATACACAACAACCCTCGTGCTTTCGTCACAACTGTCCTCCTCGCTGGCGTTATGCATGTCGCACATAGTGCCAGAATCAATCATTTATTCCTGTATGATGTGAGACAAATCTTATATTAAGTCACACACTATGGAGCGACATTCGATGCCTGTGATCTTCAGCTTGAGACCCGAAATACGCTTGAGAGCCGATGCTATGTCATCCACACTCTGCTTGGTTTCAACGCTGAAGACGGCGCATTTTGTTGCCCGAAGATCCATGGAAATGGGTGTGATGATACTTCCGGGCAACGACTTACGAAGGCTGACCATAATCTTCGCCCGATCATCATAGTTACGGAAGCGATATACACGCAAACGGGTTACAGGTTTCCCGTACGCATTGAGCATCTCTGTAACCATCTTCAGGGTGGTGTGTTCCGCCGCTTTCTGCAGGGCGGTCTTTGCCGCCACCAAGGGTGACTGTCCGTCTACATTATTCTCCGTCTCCGTACGAGACGCAATGACTCTACCCGTAGTCCCCTCTACGACTTGGAACTCGACGCGCGCATCGAAACCGTCGCGATTCGTATGCTCCTCCGCCATGCTCTCGCCGATGACTAACATATCTGCGCGCAACTCGCGCATGGCAACCTTCATTGCAGCAGCATCTCCCGTTTCCATCTGAAGGGAGCTCTCTCGATCAAGAACCTCGGACGCCTGCGACGCGTCACATACCTGGAATCCGTACTTGAGCAAAGCCGAGGCTATGGCCGTGGCTACTGCCGGGTCCGGAACGCGAGGATGCGTGAGTATTTGCTCTGTGGTCATAACACTTATGCGCGGCGTAATCTCGCCAAAGAACACTGTCACAACATCCCGCAAGAGTTGCACGAGGTTTATACGAATATAGTATGCATCACTGCGAGCATCAACGCTTGTCACATATCTTTCCGGACGACTCAGGACATTGCGAGCAAGCTCGGGGCGCCAGGTCTCAACGATATCCCTATCCAGAATTTGGGTCTCCACGAGCCACTTGATCGATCCGCGAACGGCAGAGGCTTTGTCTGCGTCCTCGGAACTCAAGGTTATCTCGTTGAGATTCCACGATATCATGCTATATTTGCTATTTGTGGTTTCTCCGCCGTCCATGTTCACTTGAGATGCAGCCACCACTTCGCCAATCGGCATGGATACTCGAAACGGCGACGAATCCGATTGCGCGATTGCCGGAGATGAAACAGAGGATAATGCAGTGATCTCCAAAACGATAGATAGGGTAAGCAGAACTCTCAGGATGCGAGTACTGAACGGGTCTGACATGTTGTCTACCTCCATCTGGCTGTGCGGTCCTCGATCATGCTTGGAATAGCAGAACTACCGATATTCGACTAGTTTCGTGGCCTCCGGGGATATGTGCCCCATGCATTTAAATCATAATGGAAGTGTATCATTCTGCGATTTCTTTGTCAAGATCATCACTGCGCTTCTATTTGATTTGCATGTGAGCCGTGATCGGAGCGCAAACTAGGCTGAGAGCAGTTCAGGGGACCGGCGACTGGACAGAGCCGCGCTTGAAGCCGTGCGGAGTTGGACCTACAGCCCGTCGCTCAAGAACGGAAATGCCGTGGAAACCACTGTGCGCGTAC
>JANYKG010000067.1 GCA_025358205.1 Armatimonadota bacterium | reverse complement strand
TGACCCGCAAGTGGACGATGCGGGTGCCCAACTGGGGGCAGATACTGGCGCAACTGGCGGTGTTCTTCCCGGACCGGGTCAAACACGTCGTTGCCTGACACGACCGGTGAGGGCAGAAGCACAGTTTACTTGACACACCCGGAAAGGGACGAGAATCCCAGCACTCCGGTCTCTGAATCTCGGGTTCCTGGGTTCCTTAAGAAGTCCCTTCTCCGAATCCTCTGTGTCTCCGTGGTTCATTCCCGCCGGATCAATCCGCAATCCGCAATCCGACATCCGAAATGGACGTGATTTCCACGCCCGTGTAGTAGAACTTCAGGATGTCTTCGTACTTCATACCGGTCTCGGCCAGGCCGTCGCTCCCATATGCGCAGAGACCGACGCCGTGCCCGAAGCCTCTGCCAGTGAAGACATACCTGCCGTCCTCAGCAACCGTCAGCGTCATCCTCATGCTCTTGAACAGATTTTCACCCATCCGGCTTCTGAACTGAATGCTTGTGAGCTTCACTTCCCCTTTGTCACCCTTGATAACCGCGGACCTGGGGCGCCCGGAAGTGTCGTAGTCCACAAACTCGACCGACTGCAGTTTGCCGATCTTGGACGAGTATCCCGGTGCGAATATGCGGTCGAGATCATCCAGTGTGTATGTCTTGGTCCAGCTATGGCCGGGGGATGCCGCGCAGTAGTCCGCCGATGCTTCAGCGAATGACGGTTTCGGGTTTCGGGTTCCGGGCTTGTCCGCCGAAGCTTCAGCGGAGGAGGGTTTCGGGTCTCCTATTTCGGATTTCGGATTGCGGATTTCGGATTTGCCCGGAGTGGCAGCGGCGCGCGCGCCGAGCGCCAATCCTTCGTCCCCTTCCGGGCATTCGGTATCGCACTTTGGAAGTTGGAAGTTGGATGTTGGATGTTGGATGTTCGGGGCGTCTGTGACGGCCCGCAAGTACGGCCACGGTGTGTCGCCGAACCCAGCGTCCTCGTTGTTCCGCGTCATCCCGCCGCAGTCGGTGGAGTATACCGCGTGAATCAGCTTGCCGCCGTATGTGATGACTTGTCCGCGCGTGGCCTCCTGCACGGCGTCAACCCACGCCGCGTCCCTGGTCGCCCCGGAAAACCCCTGGCAGTTGGTAGTATCGCAGACGTTGTACCCATCGGCTTTGTGCCTGTCCAAGCTCGTCAGCGCGTAGGTTCTGATCGCCACAACTTGCGCCTTCTGGGCCTCCGGTTGCATGCCCTTCCCTACCTCGGCTGGGATCACGCCGCGCACGTAGTCCTCCAGCGGGAGTTCGTTCACCAGGAACAACCCCGGCTTCATCCCGATCTCCAGTATACCGCGGTAGAGCTTGGCGATGGTCTTGGGCGAGGTAACAGTGACCTTGAATATCGCAGTTGGGTCACTAGACACGCAACGCACAGGGGCGGGGTACTGGCCGATTGTCTCGGTATCGCTGCTTAGCATGATCCCGGCGTTGTCCGCCTTCACCGTCACATCGCCCTGGTCAATCGTGGTCAGCACAGCGCTGTCTTTGTCCATCACGTCAAACGGCTTAGTGCAGCTAAGGGTGATGGTGGTGGGTTTACCAAGCGAGACTAATCCGCAGCGCACGATGATATCAGAAGCAGAGGCAGACGTAGCCAGACACGATTGGAGTGAAAGAGTCAAGAGGACGAGGTATAAGTTCTTGAGTATCCGGCCCATGGAGGTCCCCTTCAACAGGCCAAACTTCGATCCGCATTATTCACCGGAAGGGCGAATAATGCTCAGAAGGCCCTGGGTTATTCATTCTATGAATAATCCAGGCGAACTGGTCGGGGTGACTGGACTTGAACCAGCGGACCTCTCGGTCCCGAACCGAGCGCTCTACCAAACTGAGCTACACCCCGACTGAGCGAAATTGTATCACAAATCCGCCGAATGTGCAATACCGCCCAGTTTGCTCAAAATTCTCAAAAAACTTCAGAAAACATGTTGACAACCTGTTTTATATGCGGTATACTCTCTTTTAGAAAGTACTTTCCCAAGGAGGATTCACATGGAAAAGCACGCGGAGTATGACAAGCAGTTGTCTGAGATTCACGATATCATCACCGAGACCCGGAGCAAGTTCACCGGAGGCGGGACCATCGCGCTGGTGTGGGGGGTGCTGTCGGCCATCGCAGTCGCCATCACCATCCTGTCCCCAGGACTGGGATCGCGCATCATGTACGTATGGGCCGCGCACAATGTACTGGGATGGAGCGCCACACTGACAATATCCCACCAAATCAACGAGCGGTACGGACGCGTGTCCAAGCGCGGGCAGGATGTAAACCGCACTTGGGCGGTCTGGACCCTGGCGATATGGACCGTAGTGCTCATTTTGAACACAAGCGGTGTACACCCGCTCGTATTCGCCGGCATACTGACGCTCCTGGTAGGCATGGGCATCTTCGTGACGGGGCTGATAAGCGAAAGCCGGTTCTCGCAGATCATGGGAGTGGCAGAGATGCTCATCGGCCCGGGCCTCGCGGTCTATGGTCCGAGAGATTCGGGCTTTGCGATGGCCTTTGTGAGCCTGGTGGTCATCGTCATCGCGTGGGGCATCGGGAGTTGGGTCGTAAGGGAGAAATAGCATGCCTTTTGATCACAGAGAGCTTGACCCGATACTCGACTCGCGGCTGAGGGTGGGCATTCTGGCGATGCTGCTGAACGGCGATTCGGTTGATTTCACGCACATGCGGAATCGTCTGGACAGCACGGACGGCAACCTCGCCAAACACCTGCGGAAGCTCGAGGAATCCGGCTACGTGAAGATGGACAAGGCGTTTGTAGGACGCCGCCCGCGCACATCCTACACGATCACCAACGAAGGCCGCGATGCCCTCGCCAAGCATGTCCAGGCCCTCGGGCAGTTGATCGCATCGGAATAGCAGCACCCCCCAAGGGCGTCTGGGAAACTACCCCGACGCCCTTTTGCACCCCCCAGCAGGAAATATAGGGTGGCCGTGGAATATAGCAACACTGGAGACTTGATGAAGGTGATTGCGATCCCGAAGTGTACGTACTCTGCATCATACGAAGCGCTCAGCAGATGAATACTATGGAATGCTCCGATTGCATATCATTATTTATGAAACTATGCCGACTATATCATTATTTTTGAAATATGAACCCGTGTTTCACCAAACACACCGGAGATTCGGATGCCTGGCTACTACATAGTAATGGGTGACATTGTAAAAAGCAGTACGTATGAGGGACGAGAGATGATGCAGGAGTTCAGGAGTGCAGTGGACTCATGTAACAACACGCTGGCCGCCTGTATCCTCTCGCCCTACACGATCACGCTAGGAGACGAGTTCCAGGGGGTTGCTGAGTCGCTCATTTGCTCAGTGCAATCCTTGTTCAGCTTGGAGGAGTCCTTACTGGGGCAAGGCAACCCCTTCAAACTGCGATATGTAGTGCATTACGGGGAGATCGTCACCCCGATCAACCCAGATATAGCTCACGAAATGGTTGGACCTGGTCTCGCCAACGCCAGGAATCTACTCACCGACAAGCATAAGCGTAGACCCAGATTCGTTTTCGATCTGCTAGACAAGGATCTGTCGCGCATGCTAACCCGGTTGTTTGGCGTGGTTGACTCATTAGTGCAAGATTGGAGTGTGAAAGACCTGAAGCTTGTACTTGACATGCTATCCACTAACGATGATACCGAGATCATGTCCAAGTATGGCAAGAACCGAAGTCAGATTTGGAAAAGGCGCAGAAGCCTGCATATCAGCGACTACGTGGCGCTCAAGGAGTGTATCTTTTCTCTCTCTGGAAGGGGCCTGAAATGAGATGGATCTGGGGAGCATTGGTGATCATCATTGGTGAGGCTATTAGTTGGATCGTTTTTGCTGTACTCCGGAGAATCAAGGATCCAGATTCATTATTAGCGGGCGCCAACGGCGAGTTATTCCCAAAGTCAGATGAGCATCCCAGTGAGAGTGTCTCTGGAAATCTTGAATCTGAACAGAACACTGAGAGGAATCGAAAGACCGCCGAAGATAGTAGGCGCAGATGGGCTGTAGGCAAAGGCATGCTTGAACGGCTTACCATCGTAGTTGGCCTTCTGGGCGGGTTTCCGCACATTCTGACAGTGATTGGCGCACTCAAAATAGGAACCAGACTGCAGGACGATACCGACCACATATCCAACACCTATTTTCTCACCGGAAACCTGGTTTCCATTCTGCTCGCCCTAACGTACGCCATAGTTCTGAGATGGCTATGGTAGTGACCGTGGGTCTCCAGGATGGCACGACTAAATGAATGCCCGCAGGTACTCACCGCCCGTTTGGCGAATGTTCTCTCCGAAACGAGACTAGCCCGACAGGAAGACACCCACCGATATGAACATGAGAGAGCGAATGCTTGCCGTGGTGCAGGGCCGAATGCCCGACCGTGTGCCGTTTGTCCAGTACACCGGAATCGCCGCACCGAACGAGGAGATCTGGTCCGTCATCGGGCGAGAGAACATGGGCCTGCTGCAGTGGAGCGCCGTCCACCGGATAGACGCGCCGAACTGCCGGTTCGACACCGAGTCCATCGAGGTAGACGGACGGACGGGCGTTCGACACACACTCCACACTCCGAAGGGATCGCTCTGGGAAGAGCGGCTCATCGAGCCGACTTTCGGCACCTCCGCATCAAGGGCGCACTACATCAAGGAGCGGGATGACTACCTGATACTGATGGCCTACCTGCAGGACATGGTCATATCCGAAGACTGGAGCAACTTCATGCGCGTGCAGGCCGCGATGGGCGACGACGGCCTCCCGCACACCTCCATGATGCGCACGCCCTTCCAGCAGTTGTGGATTCAGTGGGTCTCGCTGGAGGACCTGTGCATCCACATGATGGACTACCCCGACCTGCTGGCGGACGTGCTGTCGCTGATAGGCAAGCGGCTGCGAGAGATCTTCGAGGTTGTCCGCAAGGCTCCCGTGCCCTACATCGTCTTCCCGGACAACATCACTGCTCCGGCTATCGGCGAGCGGTACTTCCGCGAGCACTGCGTGACCTACTACCGCGAGTTGGCGGACATGCTCTCTGACCGAGACGTGCCGATCTTCGTCCACATGGACGGCGATCTGAAGCCGCTTTGGTCGGCTATCGGCGAGTCGGGCGTTCGCGGGCTGGACTCCATGTCCCCTCCCCCGGACAACGATACCAGCGCGGGTGATGCGGTGGCTCAGTGGCCTGAGATGCGCCTGGGTCTGAACTTCCCCTCGTCCATCCACCTGGCCTCGCCGGAGGTGATTCGCGAGACGGCGGACCAGATACTGGCAGAGGCAGGCCGCACCGGACGGCTGCAGATTCAGATATCGGAGAACGTCCCACCGGGTGTGTGGAAGAAGAGCTACCCGATCATCGTCGAGGCAATCCGGGAGTTCAGCATGCAGGGTTAGATGCGCTTGGGAGGAATACATTGACGGACCGTGGAACGGTGGCCCAAGGAATTCACCTTACGGGAGGTCAATGATGTTCAACTACAAGCTTTTTGCGTATCTCATCCCCATCGTACTGGCGACGCAGGTATACGCGGCGGCCACAAAGCCGACACCCAAGCCCGCTGCGCCCAAGCAGGCTCCACCTGTCACCATTCGCGCGCAGAAGATCGAGCTGACGGACGACAAGGGCAATGTGCGCATATCCCTAGGCATCACCGCAGACGGCGCCGCGATCATCAAGCTTCTGGACAAGGACGGCAAACCGACTGTGGCGCTGAGGTCAGACGACGGCCTGGGAATCTTGAACGCAGAAGGCAAGCCGAAGGTTGTGGCAGGAGCGGCCGGCGCTGGCTACGGCATCAGCGTGTTTGACTCCAAGGGCAAGGCGCGCGCCGAGCTGACCATGGTGGACGACGAGCCGTACATGGTTATGACGGACTCGAACGGCAAGTTCCGTCTCTCGATGTTTCTGCTCAAGGATCAGCCGTTCATCAGCCTTACCGACGGCAAGGACGATGGAGCCTACGTGAGCCTGAAAGTCAAGGGGTCTGCGCCGCAGTTATTGCTGTCCGATAGCAGCGGGAAGGCGCGGAGCGAGTACTCGCTCGCGGACGACGGCGCCCCGAGACTGCTGATGAGCAATTCCACCGGCGCGTCCAGCCTGCAACTGCTCTTCGATAACGACTTGCCGTACATAGAAACGATGTACCCGAATGGACAGCCGGCAGCAATGATGGGCATCCTCGACAACAAGGGCTTCTTCCGAACGTCGGACGCGGCGAACAACACCTTGTGGCAGAATCCGTAACGTGTGGGGGATGGAGGCGAAAGGACGAACATCGAACGCCGAACATCCAACATCGAATCGAGGGATTGAGCGGGGAGTGAACTTATTCGGCACTGGGGCGTCTAGGCCAATACCAGGCTATGTTGATGTTGAATAACACGGCCATATTATCTATTGGGGGAATGGCATGAATAGACGCGAGTTTCTGAAGACGGCGGGGCTGGGCGCAATTGCGCTCTCCGCGACGGCGATGCTTCCGGGCGGTCTGCAGGCGGCTGAAGCAATCGGAACAGCCGGAAGTAAGAGCGGCAAACCGAATATCATCTTTATCCTTTCGGACGACGTGGGTCTCGGCGAGATTGGGTGCTTCGGATCAGACCACTACAAGACACCAAAAATTGACGCGCTGGCAAAGAGCGGCGTCAGGTATGACCAGTGCTTCTCTCAGCCGCTATGTGGGCCGTCACGCTGCCAGATCATGACAGGGCGTTACGCGTTCCGAACAGGCATGACCAGCAACCAATCAGGGGCGGTGCCTCGTCCCGCGAACGAGATCATGATGCCCAAGATGCTGAAACCGGCGGGCTATGTGACCGCGCAGGTGGGTAAGTGGAGCCAGTTGCAGCTTGAGCCATCCGAGTGGGGTTTCGACGAGTATTTGCGTTTCAACGGCAGCGGCAAGTATTGGGCGCAACAGGATCCCAACTACACGCTGAACGGCAAGAAGATGCCGCTGGGCGACAAATATCTGCCGGACGTGATGCACGAGTTCCTCATTGACTTCATCACTCGCCATAAGGACCAGCCGTTCTACGTCCACTACGCAATGTCGCACATCCACGGGCCGATCATGCGCACGCCGGACAGCGTCGCGAAGAGCGATCACTATGAGGACAACATTTCGTACATGGACAAGCTGGTCGGCAAGCTGGTGGACGAGCTTGACCGCCTGAAGCTGCGCGACAATACGCTAATCATCTTCGTAGGCGACAATGGCACCGCACCGCCTCATGGGGACACCTCGACTGTGCGCGGTAAGCGGCTCTCCGGTCAGAAGGGGACGATGCTGGAAGGCGGCAGTCGCGTTCCGATGATCGTGAGCTGGCCCGGCACAACACCCGCAGGCAAGGTTAGCAAGGACCTGATTGACTTCAGCGACTACTTCCCGACGTTCGCTGCGCTGGCCGGAGCGAAAGCGCCGAGTGACAGGCCGATTGACGGACATGACTTCTCACCGCAGATCAAGGGTAAGACCGGCAAGCCGCGCGAATGGGTCTACGTCGAGCTGAATGGCAGATGGTATGCTCGCAGCCAGGGGTGGAAACTGACACGTGACGGCGAACTTTTCGATATGTCCGACGCGCCGTTCGTTGAGAAACCGATAGCCACGGACACGACCGACCCGAAAGCGATTGCTGGACGGAAGGAACTGCAGGCCGTGCTGGACAAGCTGAACCCAGCGGCGGGCAAGCAGAAGATTATGCCTGCTCCGAACAAACAGAAACGGCAAAAGCAGAAGAGGAAGAACAAGAACAAGCTTGCGCCTGCCACACCGTAACTAGGCGCGTAAAGCGTGTAATCAGGACCGTTGATAGACGGCCCCGCCAAGCCCGCATTATTCATCAAAAGCATGAATAATGCTCAGAAGGCCGCGGATTGTGCGTGCCATGCACAATCCGCGCTAGTGCGGGGTCGTTTGTCATTACCGGCAGTGTGAAGGCCAACCACTGGACTAGCCGTGTTCACGTCAGGTACGCTATGATTAGTCAGCAAGTACCGGAAGTGAGAACATGAACAAGAAGTACACACTGCTCGCCCGCGTCCTGTTAGTCGTCTGTGTCGCGTTGTTGCGTGTACACTGCGCTGCGCAGAACACGCCGCTCGATCCGCCGCGCACTGCGAATGAGCTAAGAGAATCAGCAAATCAAATACTAGCCGGAGCGTCGCCAGAACTCCGTGCGAGGCACGAGGGTATGGCGCTCTATCTCCTGGATGTCATGGCACACATTAAGGTGACTGATGATAAGTCCAGACAGGCGTTCGACGGACGAGCTGCTGAGTTGAAGACCATCCTGGATGCGGTCAAGGCTGGGCAGGATGTCCTGAGCGCCAGACGAGGTCAGTTCGAGTGGGCGTATCGCTCGAATGTGGACGACTCGGGCCAGCCGATCTGGATCAGCCTGCCGAATAGCTACGACGGACGCACACCCCTGCCGCTCGTCGTCGCGATGCATGGAAGCGGCCACGACCACCACTACGGCGCAAGCACGCAAGGCGCTCCGGATCACATCCAGATCGGTGTGGATGGTCGCGGCGATTCAGACTACGAAGGACTCGGCGAGCAGGACATCCTGGACGCAACCTCGTTCATGACCGCGAACTTCAACATAGACCCCACCAGGATATTTCTGTACGGGGCCAGCATGGGCGCGGGCGGCGTCATACGCATGTTGGCACACTACCCAAGCCTCTACGCCGGCGGGGTTATGCTCAGCGGATGGGCAACAGCGCTCCACCTGGATAACCTGCTGAACGCATCGCTCGACATCTATCACGGCGACGCGGACTGGGTGGTGCCGGTGGACCTGATGCGGCTCGCTGCTCGTGACCTGCAGGACAATAAGCACGTTAGATACGTGGAGTATCCCGGCGTAGGGCACGGCACCACTACGGTCGCCAACAAGGGTATGCCGCTTGCCATGCTGAACGAAGTCCGCATGAATCCCCTTCCCAGGCGGATCACCTTTACGACTGACCAGGTCACCCTTGGACGCAGCTACTGGATCAAGATCGAACGCCTGACCGACCCGCACCGCCCGGCTTCGGTGAAGATCGGCGCGGGGACGGCGGGCATCTACGGGTTGACCAACAACGTCAGTACACTTCGCATATCGAGCCTGCACGAGCTTTTCCCGGGCAGAAAGCAGATCGCGCTGTCGCTGGACGGCCAGAGCATTCCGCTATTGGATAAGGCCGGCGTGATTCTGGAGCGGAAGCAGGGCTTCTGGGTGATGCAGGATAGCAAGACCCTCAGCGCACCGGCCTACCAGCGGCGGGGTTGCTTCAACATCTATGACGGTCAGCCCATACGAATCGTGGCGCCCACCGGCTGGCAGACCCGTGCGAGCGACAAGGCGCTAATCGAGAAGTGGGCCACGGCTTCGTGCATCGGCACTCCAGCGATGCCTTTCGGACGCATTCCCGTGGTAGACGAGAGCAGCTTTGACGCCGAGCATTACGATGGGCATATGGTAGTGGTGGGAAGCCCGAACGATAATGCCGTGCTCAAGAGGCTGCTGCCCAGCCTGCCGGTGGAGATTCAGGGCGACAACATGGTGATCAGAGGAGTAGGCAAATATGCCATCGCGTCCACAGCGGTGTGCATGAACTATCGGAACCCGTTTGCCCCTGGATGTCGAATCGTCTGGCTGCTCAATATCACAAATGACACCCTGATACCCGACCTTCCGCTACCGGACGGCGATGGGTACACGCCGGAAATACTGGTGTACGACCTATCCGGCAAGAAGCCTCTTCTTACTGCCGCGGCTGACTTCGGCAACGACTGGTCTGCACCTGGCAGAAACGTCGCTAAGGAAACCACGCTGCCTGTGAGTAAGCTGGCTGAGGCGCTGGCACGGACATATATGGACGACCTCCATGCTGACTATGCACTGTATCAGGAGAACGACTGGGGCCGAGACACGTGGTTCGGAGCGCAGGTTCTCTCAATCCGATCACTGGAATCCCTGCTGCCGGAAGGACTGCAGCCGCTGTGCCGAGCCAGGATGACGACTGTACAGATTACCGACCTGAAGAAGAGCTTGGAAAAATACACCCAGTTCCACATACTGGGTTCTCCTGCAAGCGGGAAACCGAGTGACTTCTACAACCTGGTTTTCGATGAGTCGCTGATATGGAAACTCGGCTGCACAGCACACTACAACTTCCCGAAAGGTAGCCTGGAGCATACCGGAACCGACGTTCACGACTACCTCGCCGATGTACAAGGCACGCATTGAAGCCGCGCGTCCTGCGGGCGAGACTGAACAGCAAGCGTAGGGTTATGATTTCCGACCGCCGATGAGACACCAGAGATGGTACTTGGCGAAGATGGGAATGCCGACAGTATACCGCGTAGTCAAACAATGTGGCAATTTCCTCATGAGCAGGCGGCACGGTCTGGACATGAGCTGCGAAATGTGGTGTAATAGTGTAAGAAGTACCATGCCGTCCCCAGCCGAGTCATGGGTCGTGCAGCAAAAGAGAAGGCGTAATATGGAAGATAGAGTCCCCCAAACACACCTGCTACGACGAAAGGGTGTAGTAATCCCCGCACTGATACTCCTGGCACTGATAGGGTGGAGGCTTGCTGGAAAGGTAGCAGACCAGTCCGCGCAGAATGCTCAACGATCAGCACAAGGCCGGTCCGCACCCAACGTGTCGGTCGCCCCAGTTGAAATCCGTGACATCGTTCAGACGTTTGACGCAACGGGCAATATGGAAGCTCCTCTCAACGTTAAGATAGCCCCCAAGATAACAGGCCGCATCGAGTATCTGCAGGTTCGCGAGGGCGACAAGGTTCGCAAGGGCGACGTTCTGGTGCGAATAGATACCTCGCAGGTAGAGGCCGACGTGCGCCAACAACAGGCAGCGGTGGCGGAAGCGCAGTACAGGCTTGCGCAGGCTAAACTGACACAAGGCTCCAACGACACCGGCATCACATCTCAGATTCGTCAACAGAAAGCGGCGGCTGATACAGCAGTAGCCGACTATGAACAGACACAGCAGAACTATTCGGCGCAGGTGGCCTCTGCCCAGGCGAATATAACCGATAGTGACGGCAAGATCGCAAACGCGGAGGCGGCGATTGCCAACGCTCAAGCCTCGATCAATGCCGCACAGGCGAATCTTGAGAACGCGCGCGCCAAGAATAACAGGACTACTGATCTCTACAATAAGGGGTTCGTGTCCACGCAGGCTATGGAGGACGCGCAGGCAGCCCTGAAAGTGGCGGAAGCAAGTGTTGAGTCGGCTAAGGGACTGCTCCTATCGGCGAACGCCCTGCGCGATTCGGCTGTTGCCCAGAAGCGCGTCGCTGTGCAACAGGCGAAGATCGTAACAACCAAAGGCGCGGCGGACATCAAGTCAGCTCAGGCGCGAGTGGTGCAGGCGAACGCAGCCGTTGACTACGCGCAGTCCAATATCTCCCAGAAGGCTGCCTACAAGCAGAGCATCTCCGCCCTCAGCTCGGCGGTGGATGCGGCGAAGGCCGGGCTGCGGAGCGCACAGGCCAGGCGCGCAGACACAGTTCTGATCTCTCCCCTGGATGGTTTCGTGACCGCTCGATACGTGGACCCCGGCGCGGTGGTGACGGCAGGTCAGCCTGCCATCTCCGTGCAGTTCATGAAACAGATATGGGTTTCGGTCGCGGTCCCGGAAGAGATCGTCGCAAAACTGCACATAGGGCAGTCCGCGAAGGTCACACCGGACGCTTTCCCGGATAGCCGATTTGCGGGAAGCATCATACAGATCAACCCGTCCGCCGATCCGCAGAGCAGGCAGTTCACTATCCGGGTGATTCTGGACAACTCAAGGAGCCTTCTCAAACCCGGCATGTTTGCCCATGTGATGCTGGACACTGAGCGCGTCCGAGGCACGATGGCTGTGCCAAGAGAGGCTGTCCAGCATGACGACAATGGCGACTATGTGGTGGTGGCAGGCGCAGACGGCAAGGCTAAGCAACAGCGCGTCATCACCGGAGAATCTGATGCTGAATACATCTCCATTAGGCAAGGTCTTAGCACGAACGACAAGGTAGTAACAATGAGCGCGTTTCCTCTGCGTGACGGCCAACCGATCCGCACGGGCGGCGGTCCGAAGAACGGTGGACCGAAGGGCGGCGGATACAAATGAGTATCGCGAAGTTTTCCGTCACCCGCCCGGTAACTGTTATTATGCGGATAGCAGGTCTCGTGCTCCTCGGGATAATCTGCTTCCTACGGCTGCCAGTGGACTTGTTGCCCAGCATCAGCCTGCCGATGGTGAGCGTATTCACACAGTGGCCCAACGTAGCTCCTGAGGAAATTGAGGCTGAGGTAACGCGCCCCATTGAACGGGCGCTCTCCACAACTCCTGGACTCTACCACGTAACATCGAGCACTCAGGAAGGCAGTTCCCAAGTTCGCGTGCAGTTCATGTGGGGCACGGATATCGGCCGCGCTGCTGTTGACGTGCTTCAGTTGGTGCAAAACGCAAAACGATCCTTCCCTTCTGACCCAACTCTCCAAGACCCGATTGTTGCGAAGATAGACCCAAGCCAGATACCCATACTGATCTTCGGCGTGTCCGGAGAACCCGATCCGGTGAAGCTGCGCACGCTCCTGGACAACCAGGTCACGCCCATGCTGGAGTCGGCGGGCGGAGTGGCGTCAGTCTCAGTAAGCGGAGGGCAGCAGCGCAGCATCATCATAGACGTAGATCCTATCAAGCTGAGAGCGCACAATATGGCGTTGACGGACGTGATGCGGAGGCTCACGCAGGAGAATATCAATCTCCCCGCCGGAATCGCCAAGCAGGGCAAGACTGAGTACGTCATCCGCAGTCTTGGGTGGTTGACCAGCATGCAGGAGATAGCCGATGTGCCGCTGGGATCATTCAATGGTCAGACAGTGACCGTAGGCGACGTGGCCGATGTGCGTGATAGCCATACGGAAACACGCCTGTACACCCGCTTGAACGGCAAACCGGCAGTCGGACTGGTAGTTGTCAAGCAGAGCGGCGCGAACACGGTCAGCACCGCCCAGGGAGTGTTCGACCGTATCAAGACTGTCCAAAAGCTGTACCCGAACCTGAAGTTCGGACTGGCCTACGACCAAGCGCAGTTTATCAGTGATTCGGTAAAGAGTGTAGAGACCAGCGCAATTATCGGCGGCATACTCGCCGTACTCATACTCCTGTTCTTCCTTCGAAACGTCAGAAGCACCCTTGTCGTTGCGCTGTCAATCCCGACCTCCATTATATCTACGTTTGCGCTGATATACATGTGCGGGTTCACGCTGAACACCATGTCCCTCGGTGGGCTTGCGCTGGCAACGGGCCTTATTGTGGATGACGCGGTAGTGGTACTTGAGAACATCTTCAGGCACATTGAGCGCGACAAGAAATCTCCGACGGAGGCGGCTATCAGCGGAACCGGAGAGATCATGTCCGCTGTTATCGCGTCCACATGGACGGTTATGGTGGTCTTCCTGCCCCTGCTTCTTATCAAGGGGCAGTCCGGCCAGATGTTCACGCAGTTTGCGCTCGTCGTCATCTTCTCACTTGCGATATCTCTACTCGATGCCACGACGGTCGTGCCGATGCTGGCATCCAGGTTCATAAGCGGTGAGGCTCACATGGAAAATCTGGAGAACGCGTCCAGCGATCATCAAAACCTGCTCATGCGCGCTTTTCACCAGTTCGGAATCTGGTTCGATGTTCTGGACAGCAACTATCGAAACGGCTTGCGATGGGCGCTGAATCACAGAAAGTTCGTGGTCCTTGGCGCCCTTGGGATTTCGGGTGCCAGTTTGCTGCTCTGGCCGTTGATAGGCACTGAGTTGATGCCACAGGCGGACAGCGGCGATCTGCGCATCAACGTCAAGATGCCGCCGGGAGCCGCCCTGGATCAGACAAACCAGGTCATGCTCAAAGTTGAGGATATTGTCAACAGAAATCCGAACGTCAGGACATTATTCGGTGTGGCCGGATCTAGTATGGGCTTACGGGGCAATGTCACCAGCCTGGCCGCTGCTCAGGGGTCTGCAACCGTAAAGCTCAAGGACGACCGAAGCGCTTCTACGCTTGACGTGCTCGCGGATCTACGCAAGCAGCTCACGAGCATTCCAGGCGTTCGGCCGAGGCTGCAGCAGGTGGACTTGGTCAGCACTATCATTTCCGGTGGCGCTCAGTCTGTGGAAGTTGACATATTCGGTGACGACCTGTCTACTCTCTCAATGGTCGGACGAGACGTGCTCAGCCGGGTAAAAGATATCCCGGGCCTACAGAATGCGGACATGAACTGGCAGGAGGCAGCGCCGGAAATCCAATGGAAGATTGACCGCCAGAAGGCTTCGCAGGCAGGCGTAACCTTTGAGGATGTGGCAGATACTATCAGTACCGCCACCAACGGGTCCATTGCGAGCTACTATCAGGAGAAAGGTTTCCAGTATCCTATCGTGGTTCAGATGCCCGAAAACGAGCGCAAGACCGCCGCTCAGATGTCGGAACTGATGATCACACCCAGCATCGGCGGGTCCAGCGCTCAGGAAGTGATGCTCGGCCAGTTGGCGAAACCCGTCTATGGCACCGGGCCGAACGAGATCACCAGGTTGGACAGACAGCGCTATATCGCGGTATCGGGAACACCAATTGGCCGCGCAGCAGGAGATGTTCAGAAAGACTTTCAGCAAGTGATGGAGGGAGTCACGCTCCCTCAAGGCTATTACTGGGACTGGGGCATTGACCAGAAGAGACAGGCGGATGAGTTCGGCGGAATGTGGGTAACCGTTCTACTCGCCATTGCCATTATATACATGCTCCTCGCATCACAGTTTGAATCGCTCATCCACCCGTTGACGATTCTGCTTTCCGTACCTTTGGCCGCAACGGGCGTTATCCTCGGTCTATTCCTCACCGGACGATCCTTCGGTTTGACAGCGTTCATCGGCGTCTTGATGTTGGTGGGCATAGTCGTGAAGAACGGTATCCTGCTGGTTGACTACACGAACGTACTCCGCGGACGAGGAATGGAACGGAACGAAGCGCTGCTCACAGCGGGGCCGACCAGACTGCGCCCGATCCTGATGACCGCATCAGCGGCAGTGCTCGGCATGATGCCGATAGCGCTGGGGCTTGGCAGAGGCTCAGAGATACAGGCCCCGATGGCAACCGCCGTTATCGGGGGATTGATAACGTCCACCGCGCTGACCCTCTTCGTGGTGCCGACCGTCTATGCGCTGCTGGATGACCTCGTGAAGCGATTCAGCCACAAGGGCTAACCGCATTATTCACGAAGAACGTGCATAATGCAGGTAGGACACGTGAAAAGAGCCTGCAGGCTCAGTGGGATGGTCCTGCAGACTCTCTTCGCATGAAACGCACTGAAGAAGGTTCGGGAAGGGGCTTGGCTCCCCACGCCGCTACCGTTCTGCCTCGGCCACGCTGCAGGAATCTTGCCCTCACTTGATTAGACGCCGGTAATCGCCGATTCGTTGCCTATTACTGAGAAATATTTTCATATTTTCTCAGCCGGGTGGGCCAACGCTCAACTGCCGGACTCGTTCGTCCTGGTGTCGGCAGGATGAGCCAGCAGATATGCGATCAGCGCGACGAGATTGCCGACCAGCGCAAACAGCGCCCACACCCAGGCACGCTCTCCGCGAGCCTTCGCATCCAGGAAGACCCACATGACCAGCGAACCTTCATACACCGCGAACAGCAGCAGGGCAAACAGTATCGAGACTATGATAAGTGTGTCCGAGCCTGCTGACTTGTCAGCGCTGACACCATAGACTGCACCCAGCCAACCTACAATCGCCCCATTGGGAGATCGCAGTGGGACCACCGTGCGACGGAAGACATCATTGTGATCTCCGCCTTCCGCCCCACCAAGCGCAGCCGCCGCAAGAAGTGCGCCTCTCTGCTCACCGGTTAGGGTTCCCTTCGAAAGCGCATCCATCACCGTCAACGTGTCACGCGTCGCCCAGTCATAGAATCGTGCAGGGTCCGCGCCGCCTTTGGACTGGTAGACGATCCGACCGTCTGGTGTGAACAGCCACGCGTCCACGACGTAGCGTGAACCAGCCGCCTTGCCGACGGAGTTCCGAAGTGACGGATCGTCCAATGATACCGGTTTCTGGTCCTGCACAACGGCGAGGGCCTGCTCCACCACGGGCCTGGTTTCACCGGTGTCGCTGATGCGTGCCATTCGCATGCGCGCCATGACCGGGAGCCATAGGAGTAGCATCACCCCGCTGCACAGCATAACCCAGGGAAGAATTTTTCTCAAACGTGTTGACATGTTTGCCTCCTGATTACGATTACGAAACCTGCCACGGGCACGGCGGCAATGTTCAGACCCACCAGCCACACCGCAACTGTGAGCGGAATCGAAGAGAGCGCCCAGACCCAGATTCCGGTAGCCTGCAATAAGACTAGCCCGATCACAGACACGAACACTCCAACGAGCGCCGTCAGGATACCGGTTGGAAACTCTGCCTCCTTGGAAGCCGGTTGCGCTGCAAGAAGAAGCCGGAGTGCCCGTTCCTTGGCATCAGGCGCCGGAAGCGCGTCATCGCTCATAGCAGCCTTGATCAGCCGACCCTCGTTCTCTTCCTGAAATTGGCTCATCTCATTCCTCCTCCTGGCTTGCACGATGCGTTCTGCGCATAATGCAGGGCCTTTTGAGCGCTACTCACGTGCAATGCTCCCCAACTCGGTACGCAGTGCGCTTCTGGCTCGGGCAAGCAGCGATTCCGTGGCCTTATAGCCTCTTCCAATGGCCTGTGCCACTTCCTCAACACTGCACTCGTCTGCATAGCGCATCACCAGCGCCCTGCGGTACTCATCGGGCAGATTTCCAAGCGCTGTCACGACACTAAACCGCACCTCGCGGTTGGCCAGGACATCATCCGGCAGAGGCCCGGTATCCACAAGCTCCAGGAGCTGTTCCGGCGGCAGATCGGAAAAGACCGACTCCGGGGATCTGCCGACCCGGCGCAGATGATCCGCGACCTTATGACTTGCAATGCCGCACAGCCAGGTGAAGAACCGGCTTCGGCCGTCATAGTTCGGTAGCGATCTTACCGCCGCGAGCAGAGTCTCCTGCCAGATGTCCTCGACGTCATCTCTGGAACCGTTCAGGCGATGGGCGATGTATGCGTGAAGGATACTGGAGTATCTGCTGTGCAGTAGCTCCAATGCTCTCCTGTCGCCTGACGCCGCTCGCCGTGCCAGGACAATGTCGTCTGATTTCGGTGCAAGAACCCAGGGAAATCTCATTTCATCTCCGCTCATATACTTAGTCGCGGGATAGGAGGAATTCATTCGCATATTGTGAAAGAATTGTACTTGATACAGGTTTCCATCGTCGCGTCACGTATACCGGATGGCATAAGTTTGTTCGCTGATTCATATTGGGTAGAAGTATTTAATATTGTCGAGCAAGCGCAAACTGTTGACTCTGACCATGGCAAGAAAAAAAGCTTGACTATTTTCGTGGATTATGTCACAATATTGAAAAGCGATTTCGTAACAATATTCACAAATATCACTGAGCTGTCTTTTGTCTGATCAGTTTTACTGACCTACAACTCCGTAAAGGTGAACAATGAAGAAAGCAAAGATCGTTTACCCGGTAGCGCTTGGCTTGATACTCGGCCTGGCATGGATGTGCAATTCGATGAAGGCGGGAATGGCGGAACCGACGCCTGAGTATGTTGGCAGTGATGTATGCGCCATGTGCCACAGTGACGTTGTCAAGAAATGGTCGTTCGCGACGCACAGGCGCACTCTGCTGGACAAGGATCCCGCCAAGCGAGGCTGCGAAGCCTGTCACGGTCCGGGCGGGGCGCACGTAGCAGGCGGCGGCGACAAGACAAAGATTATTCGCCCGCAGTTGCTAAAACCCGAAGATGCGGCACACATCTGCCTCAAATGCCACACGCAGGAAAAGGTCACCCTGTGGCCCACCAGTCAGCATGCGCGCTCCAAGCTAACCTGCACCAAATGCCATGATCCGCACAGCGTTGGTGAAAAATCCCTGCTGAGCGAAATGGACAGCAAGAGACTGTTGATGGAAGGCCTGACAAAATCCATCAAGGATGCGGAACTGGCCGTGAACGCGCTTCCCGCAGACAGCCCTGAGAAAGACGCTCAGACCAAAAAGCTGGATGAACTGAAAGCAGAAAGAGTGAAGCTCGAAAAGAGCCTCAAGAGCGAGGAAACGGTTTACCATCAGAGCGCCGAGCCGTACGTATGCTACAACTGCCACAAGGCTCAAGAGGTACAGTCGCACTTGCCGTCCCACCATCCCTTGGAGGAAGGCAAAATGAAGTGCAGTGATTGCCATAATCCTCACGGTGGAACGAACGGCATGCTGAAAGAAGAAACCGTGACTGAGACATGTCGCACATGCCATGCGGAGAAGGCTGGACCGTTCGTATTCGAGCATGTTCCCGTAACAGAGGACTGCACAAACTGCCATAAACCGCACGGTTCGGTACAGGACAACTTGCTGACACAGCCTCAGGCTTTCCTGTGCCAGAAGTGCCATGCGAATACACATGCGCCAAGGGGCAGCGCCACCAGATTCGCAGAACGCTATACGACATGTACGAAGTGTCATACTATGATACATGGGTCGGATACCGATAAGGTCTTCTTCAATTAGAGCCGAACCGCGAGGACTGGAGGACAAGAATTATGAAACTCTATCGTTGGGTGATGATGGCTACGTTGCTTGCTGTCACAATCGTTATCTGCATACCTGCGTTCGGTCAGGCGGACCTGGCAACAGGCGAAAACGGACAGACAGATGCGCGATTCGGCATCTACTCCAGTGCAGGGAGCGGCAACCAGAGCACGGTACGAGAGTTTGACGGTCGTAATTTCAATCTGTGGGGTATTGAGTCACTGAAATCATATGGCTACAGCGGCGACACCCAGTACTGGTTGAACGCGCGTGATCTGATACTCAAAGATAGCGACATTCTGTTCAACCTGGCTGTGCGGAACGAGTTGTCTCTTAATCTCAGTGCCAGCGGATTAACGCACAGACTTAACAGGACGCCTCAGGTTGATCCCTACCTCGCGCCTTTTGGGATGTCTACACTCACCCTCGGCCTCGATCCACCGAGCACGGCCACTAGGTCGGGAAACTCGTTTGTTGACCTGACACCGGACAACACCCTGGGAATAACACGTCGGGTATATGACTTTGACACAAGGCTGACTCCCGGCTCAAACAAGGTTGCACTTGTACTCGGCTGGTGGCGAGAGGCCGAGCAAGGACTGTCACAGGTCAACTACAGAAGCCAACTGGCTGGCAGCCGGCTGGAGAGTTCGGACTACTCGATTGACCGGAAGACCGATCAGACAACTCTGGGGACCGATCTGAGGATTGGAAATGATACGGTCGTCAACTACAAGGTAATGGACAACAAGTTCTCGGATACGGGATCATCGCTGATCGCCGGTGACAGACCCAGCAACATCATGACTCCCGATATCCACACATCTTCGACCGTGATTAAGGCTCGGAGCCGTCTTTCAAATCGGCTGTATTTCACCGGCGCTCATATAACCCGCAAGCGAACGAACCAGACTGCAACTCTAGCAGATGGCGCTAGCATAGGCGTTAGCTCAACCAACGCCGCATTGAACTATAACGTTTCGGATTCACTCTCACTGACCGGAAGCTACAGAGACTATGAACTCGACAACGACGTGAATCCGGTGTTTGATGGTCCTGACATAACCAACGTGGGACTGAATCACAGTGAACGCTCTCTCAGGTTTGATGCAGGCTATACCGGCATTCCCAAGGCGCTGATAGGTGCAGGTTACGAACACAGAACAACTGAAAGAACACTGAACAGTAATTTCCCATCTGACCCTGCGCTGGAACTGATACTGGCGCCGAAGACAGACGCCAAGATATCCTACCTGAAGTTCAACTACAACCCCACATGGAAGGTGAACCTCAGCGGCAGGATGGAAAACTGGAATATTGACGATCCGGCGTTTACTGCCTCTCCAAGTGATCGAACAAAGGTCAATCTGAGCGGCACGTATACACCCAGCGGCAACATGGCCTTTTACGCTGATTACAACCATCAGCACGATGGCAGAGCGAATGCCGCCGGTCTTGACAACAAGATCACCAATACAACTATTGGGGCATGGTACAGCCTGAACTCAAAGCTGAGCCTTGATACGTTCTATGCAACCGGCAAGATGGACTCGCTCTCGCTCTGGCAACTTGATGACAATGCAGGTGGACTTCTGCTGGAAGACGTTCCGTACAAATCTCGGAATAAACAGTGGTCGGCCGGTCTCAACTACGCCCCGACGCAGAAGACCAAGTTCTATGGACGGTATATGAACACGGATTCCGACGGCGAGACGACCATACTGACCCTGATCCCTGGTGATCCCGCACTGCCAAGCGGCTGGGCTCCGGCAAATGTGGTTGAGAAAATCTGGACCATCGGGTACGCCTTTGAGGTATCAACTAAGAACAAGGTGCTCGTGGACTACTCCATATCCGACTGGAATGACAAGATAGACGTGGACAATAACGGGCGATATCATGTTTGGAGGTTTGCCTTGTCAACAACTTACTAGGCCGTTGCCGAGTGTAGGATGATTGAAGGGTCGTGTGGTGGAATCGCAAACCGCCATGCGGCCTTTTTTATTGCTCCGAGGTTTCCTGTTGATGCATCTCGTGGCAGTAGTATGACAGAGAGAAGAGTTCGGCAACTACGTCAACGTGCCGCATGCAGATGCCGTGAGGAACCGGGATGATTGCCGAGGTAAGATTCAGGATGCCGCGTATTCCGGCTGCGATGAGCAAATCAGCAATGTCCTGAGCTTCATCTTGTGGCACCGCCAATACCGCGCCCTCCGCCCCAATGCTGCGTATCACCTCTGGAATATTCTCAAGCGGCTCAACTCCCATGCCGTTGAACTCATTCGCGAATCGGGACGGATCAGGGTCGAAGATACCGACGACGTTGAAGCCGTGGAGTTCGAATCGCTCCATCAGCGCCACGTCGTTCGCCAAGTGTGCAGCGCCGACCCAGATGATGCTCTGCACCGCGTCTAAGTGCAGCACTTTGCCCAGACGAGACCGCAAGAACGCTGCGTCATAGCCTATGCTCGGTCGCCCGAACCCGCCGAACTGGCTCAGGTCGTGCCGGATCATATAAGCCTTGACCCCGACCTTGCGCGCAATGTCCTCTGAAGAAACGCTTGTTATGCCTTGGGCCAGGAACTCATCTAGCGCGTAGAGGTACCATCGCAGGCGAGTGATGGATTTTTCAGACACCTTGGAAGTGGAGCATAGTTCGACAGATTCCTGTTCCCGATTGACATAGTAATCGGACATCCTGCGGGAGTACATCCGCTTCTTCTCGAAGTGTGAACGAACCGGGCATACCATTTCCAGGTTTCTGGGAAATGGGCAGACCGCCGTACACTCCGTGCATGAAGCGAAGCCCTTTAAGACGGCGCATTGGAAGATCGCACAAGGCTCCTCACCGTCCGCCTGCCGGAGTTTGTTGCCCTCCACGCACCCAAAGCATCGGTGTCGCAGCATATGCACACAGGTTTTGCAGTCGAACACTTCACACGCGGATATCGTCATAGCGCTTACGACCGATCTGTGTTAGCTAGAAATATATCATCTCTTGGCCCAGTATATCACGCAGAGGAATTTTCATCAACATTTATGTGGATTATTCCACAAAAGGACGGGGACTAACGCCCGGACGGGATCAACGGAGAAAAAAAAGGCCCACAGGTTTCTGATGGTCCTGCGGGCCTTTTTCCAGTGAAACGCACTGCCTGGAAGAGAGTTCGGGAAACTCGCGAACACCTGATGCAGATCGGCAGTATCAGGGAGGTGACTGCTACTGCGTCGGTTCGCGAGCCTCATATAGTTAGTCGAACGAAACCCCGGTAATGTTCACAGTATTTTCAGAAAAATTCCGGTATGTTGAAGGCGAACTCTCATATCCCCGGCAGTGTGCGACGAGGCTTTATCCACTGCTCGTCCGTACCCAGTGACACCAGCATCTCGACGTATTTCGCGTGGATGTGCTTCGCCACTTCCTTATGCTCGCCGAAGATGTTGTTGTGCTGATGCGGGTCGCTCGCATTGTGGTACAACTCCGGCGTCAGATCCCCTGCCGCGACTATCAGCGTCCAATCGTCCGTGACGATGGTGCTGGTTCTCAGCTTGCCCGAGTACTCCTTGAAGTTCGACGGACTCAGGGTTATCGGCTGGTCGGACGCTGGCGGCGCGTTCAGCCCGTACGAAGTCACCGCGAAGTCGCGGACCGGCTTGTCGCTGCCCTTGATGATATCAACGAGCGACTTGCCCTGCACGAAATCGGGATGCTCCACACCGGCCAGATCCAGCATCGTGGGCATGTGATCGCACGGCTGAACGAACTGATTGCGCCGACCCTGCTTCATGCCGGGCATGTGCATGATCAGCGGGATGCGGTTCACCTCGGTATAGCTGATCGGAACCTTGCCCACAAGCCCGTGCTCGCCGAAGTAGAACCCGTGGTCCGCCGTGAAGACCACCAGCGTGTTCTCCAGCAGGCCCAGGTCTTCTATCTTCTTGAGCAGCTTGCCGACCCAGGCGTCCACCATGGTGACCTCGCCGCAATAGCTGGCATAGCAGTGCGCCAACTCGGGGTCCGTAAGGAAGCTGCACGGCGCGTAGAGCGGGTAGATGACCGACTCACCCTTGTAGCCGGGGTCGTACATGTCCAGGTATTTCTGCGGCGGGGTCCACGGTTCATGCGGGTCGAAGGTATCCACGTAGAGGTAGAACTTCTCGTGCTTGTGGTTCTTATCCAGCCACTTGCACGCCTCCGCCATGGTGGTCGGCGCGAAGTAGTCCTCCTCGCCCTTCCACTCAGACGTGTTGCGCAGATACTGGCTGGTGGTGAACTCCCCGCCCCGAAGTTTCTTGACATCGCACGGAAGCGTGACCTTGAGCGGATCGGTCTTGTACCGGTCGCCCTCCTGCCCGCGAATCCAGTTCCACCCGCTGAACCCGCGCTCAAAGCCGAAACCCCACGCGACGGTGTGCGGGGTATCCTGCACCATGTAACTGGTGTAACCGGCCTTCTTGAGCACCATGGGGAGGGTGATCTCGGTCTGTGCCATGGCTTCCCAGCCCGCGTAAGTGAAGGTGTACTTGCCCGTGAGCACGTCGCGGCGGTTCGGCACCGTCGGGAACGAGCCGGTGTAAGCCCGGTCGAAGATGACGGACCGCTCGGCGAACTTGTCAATGTTCGGCGTGTGGACGTGTGTGCCGCCGTAGCAGCTCAGGTTATCCCGCCGAAAGCTGTCTGAGTTGATGTAGATGATGTTCATAACCGCTCCTTGGGAGCGCCGGTGTCCTCACCGGCAGATCCTCGATGCTGGATACTCGATTCTCGATACCAGACTAGTATGCTTTCGCTGTGAGTAGGCGGTTTTCCTTGCGGGAGCTTGATTCTCGATCTCGGACGTGTGCAGAGACTGGCTAGCCAACTCCATCGAGCTGCTCAAGTGCGTCAAAGACACTCTCAACAAACCCTTGGATGGTATGCGTCTTGAAGCTGCTCCAGCAATCTTTGCTGGTAGGTGACGGATTGCAGGGCATGACATAGCGAGTCGGGTTGCCATCGGGGTCTTTCTTGCTATCAATGCCTTGCTGATCAAGAACTGCAGAAGGCACTAGCCATAGAGCTTCCGGGATCTGTAGCGCTTCATCCAACAACACTCCAACTATGAAGTAGTCAGGCCGGACCTCGAAGGTCTGCCTTCGGATATTAAAGCGTGTACTACGTTTGCCAGCAGTCATAGCCTTTGTGCGTGTGCGGCTCTTCACCTGAAACAGAAGAGTACGGCGAGTTTGTCTATCGAAAACGAGCAGATCGATACCTCCGTCGTCAGCCACAGGCCTGAATGGGCACAGGCGACCATCTGATCCACTCATCAGCCAGTTGCTGATGAGATTCTCCCCGATGGCCCCTTTCTGAGTCTCAGATATCATATCGAGCCTCCGCTCATGAAGACGGACACCATGTGCAAATCACTGTGATGAAGGCCATCCATGACTGAGGTACATCGGGATCGTTATGCCGCATAAAGCTCTCGTCCCTCCTCGATGACTGTTCCGTATATCAGCCCCGGACTGGCACTGTGCTTCTCCAGATCCGTGGGCGTTGCCACCACGATATCGTAGGGCACACTCACACCTGTGATGACCCCGTAGAGATGTTGTGCCGTGTGGCGGCGGTGGGTGCCGTCGGGCATGACGACAAGCAAGTCGAAGTCGCTGTCCGGGGTCATCTCATCGCGAACGGCCGAGCCGAACAGGATGATCTTCAGCGGATGCACGGCTTCCACGATGCGCTCAACCAGCTTATTCAGTTCTTGCTCGGTCGTTGTATCCATATCTGTTTCCACAGGTATTGTACCGCATTTCGGGCTAGTAGGCAATATGTGAAATGGGAATTAGCACTCGCTTGACAAGAGTGCTAATATTCGCTATAATCCCTGTAATGCTACGGCAGGAATGCAACGCCTGGGATGACTAGTACAAATACCATACAGTTGGCCTGCTGGCATCATTCTTTCCCACCGGGAGGTGAGGCAAATGGCAACAGGAAAACAGACAAGCCCGAGGGTAGCGAAGATCGCCGCGAAGGCTCTAGCCAATCCGAAGACCAGCAAGACAGTCAAAACCCTTGCTGGTAGCGACCTTGCGCAGGCTCCCGCCCGCAAGAAACCTGCGAAGAAGAAACAGAAGGGGTAAACAGTGAGTGGCTCCTCTCCAATAGCGCACAGCATCGACGAGCATGTGCTGAACATGTGGTATGACGTAGCTGATCAGCTATCCCCTCTGGCGCTAAGAGTAGTGCAGAGCACGGGCGAAATGACCCGCACAGACAAGACATCTTCGGCACGAACTGCACTCGCCTGCCTTATTGCCAAGGGCCGTTTGGATTTCCAGGCTATGTTGATGCTGAGCAGAGAAGGTCATCATGGACCTGCTCGGGTCCTGGCACGAACAGTGATGGATAGCTGCGTAACTGCACTATACATCGCCAATGATCCCGAGTCTCGAGCGGAGCAGTTCTGGCAGCACGAGATCCAGCAGCGTGTTGATCTTGGAAAGAAGGTAGACAACCTCAAGCCGCTCCCACCGAGTAGTGTGGCAAAGCTAACAGACTGGCACCGCTTCATCCAGGTATTTGATGGGCCCAACAAGAAGAGGGGACGTTTGGCGTGGCCAAACGTGGGCGACATGATCCCTGATCTCAAGCTGGATATTGAAGACCTGCTGTCCACCATCTACAAGCAATACAGCTACGACGTACATGCATTACCATTTGCTCTCGTCAATGGGTTTGTTCAGTATCGCGGTGATGCTGTGCGAGTCTCGCCTGAGCCACGCGAAGCCGATAGAGTTACTCCTGTGTTCGTTACCAGCTTTCTGTTCTACCTGACTCTACAAGTTGCGAGAAACGCGTTCCGCCTCAGTATAGATGATTCACTGGCTGACATCCACACCAGCATCGAACAGATACAGAGCTACCAAGCGGAAGCAAGGGACAGCAAGTCTGAGTCTTGATCTCCAAACATGCACGGGAATCACCCGACTATGCCGAAGGGCAGGTCTGGTGAACCTGCCCTCTGAGTGTGTCTATTGCGGAGTCCAGATACCCTCATCCCCTGCCCTTCTCCCGATAACAGGAGAAGGGAGCTTTATCCCACCGGTTCCGGGACCGGTTCGGGTTCCGGTTCCGGCTGGGTCGCCGTGAAGATCATCTCGCCGTCTGCCGCATCCACCACCACGTGGGAGCCGTCCTGCACTTCGCCTTCGAGGACCTTCATCGCCAGCGGGTCTTGAATGCGCCGCTGGATCGTCCGCTTGAGCGGGCGGGCGCCGTAGACCGGGTCGAACCCCTCCTTGGCGATCTGCTCCTTCGCCGCCTCGGTCAGCTCCACCGCGATCTTCCGCTCCGCCAGCCGCTTGCGCAGTTGCTCCAACTGGATGTCCACGATCTGCTTGATCTGCTCCTCGCCCAGACTGTCGAAGATGATGATCTCGTCAACTCGGTTCAGGAACTCAGGCCGGAACGCGGACTTCAGGGCGTCCGTGACCTTGCTCTTGAAGCTGTCCGAATCCATTCCGGTTCCCTTGCGGAACCCAATGCCCGCCTGGTTGCTGATCATCTCCGACCCCACGTTGCTGGTCATGATGATGACAGTGTTCTTGAAGTTCACCGTGCGTCCCTGACCGTCCGTCATGCGGCCGTCGTCCAGTATCTGCAGCAGGACGTTGAAGACATCCGGGTGCGCCTTCTCAATCTCGTCGAAGAGCAGCACGCAGTACGGACGCCTGCGCACGACCTCGGTGAGCTGTCCGCCCTCGTCGAATCCCACGTACCCAGGAGGCGCGCCGATCATGCGGGCGACAGAATGCTTCTCCATATACTCGCTCATGTCCAGCCGAACCATCGCCTTCTCGTCGTCGAACATGAACTCCGCGAGCGCCCGGGCCAGCTCGGTCTTACCGACGCCGGTCGGCCCGAGGAAGATGAAGCTACCAATCGGCCTGTTCGGGTCCTGCAGACCGGCTCGGGCGCGGCGGACGGCGTTCGACACGGCGACCACTGCATCGTTCTGGCCTATCACGCGAGCCTCCAGTCGGCCCTCCATCTGCACGAGCTTCTGCATCTCGCCTTCGAGCATGCGCGCCACCGGGATGTTGGTCCACTTGCTGACCACCTCGGCGATGTCCTCTTCGTCCACCTGCTCCTTCAGCATCTTGCGGACCTTCTGAATCTCTTCGAGTCGCGCGCTCTGCTCGACCAGGTCTTTCTCCAGGCCGGGGATGGTGCCGTACTGAAGCTCGGCGGCCTTCTGTAGGTCCGCGGCGTGCTCGGCGTTCTGGGCGTCAGTGCGGGCCTGCTCTATCCCCTGCTTGATCTGCTGGATGCGCAGGACGATCTCCTTCTCATTCTGCCAGTGCGCCTTCGCCTCAGAATTCTTCTCGCGCAGGTCGGCCAGGTCCTTTTCTATCTTCTCCATGCGTTCGCGCGCGGATTTATCGGTTTCCTTTTTCAGAGCTTCTCGCTCTATTTCAAGCTGGCGGATGCGCCGTTCCACTATGTCAATCTCCATCGGCATGGAGTCAATCTCGATGCGCAGGCGTGACCCGGCCTCGTCAATCAGGTCAATCGCTTTGTCCGGCAGGAACCGGTCGGAGATGTACCGATGAGAGAGCACGGCGGCGGCTACCAGCGCGGAGTCGTTGATCTTGATGCCGTGGTGAACCTCGTAGCGCTCCTTCAGCCCCCTGAGGATGGCGATGGTGTCCTCCACGCTCGGCTCACCGACGACGATGGGCTGGAACCTGCGCTCCAGTGCGGCGTCCTTCTCGATGTGCTTGCGGTATTCGTCCAGCGTAGTTGCGCCCACACACTTCAGTTCGCCGCGCGCGAGCATCGGCTTCAGCATGTTGGCGGCGTCCACAGCGCCCTCAGCGGCCCCCGCGCCGACGACGGTGTGAAGCTCGTCTATGAAGAGGATGATCTCCCCTTCCGCCTCAACGACCTCGCGGAGGACGGCCTTCATGCGCTCCTCGAACTCGCCTCGGAACTTGGTGCCGGCAATCATGCTGCCGAGATCGAGAGCGATCACACGTTTGTTCTTCAGGCCTTCGGGAATGTCGCCGCTGACGATGCGCTGAGCAAGGCCCTCGACGATAGCCGTCTTGCCGACGCCGGGTTCGCCGATGAGCACCGGGTTGTTCTTGGTCCGGCGGCTGAGAACCTGGACGACGCGGCGAATCTCCTCGTCGCGGCCTATGACGGGGTCGAGCTTGCCCTTGCGAGCGGCCTCGGTCAGGTCGCGCCCGTACTTCTCCAGCGCCTGGTACTTCTCCTCGGGGTTCTGGTCGGTGACGCGAGTGGTACCGCGCACGTCCACCAGCGCCTTCAGTATCTTGTCCTTCACCGCGCCCTGGTTTCGCAGGATGTTGCCGGCCTCGGTCATGGAATCCGCGATAGCGATGAGCAGGTGTTCCGTGCTCATGTACTCATCCTTCATGGTCTGAGTTTCGTCCCACGCCTTGTCCAGCACCGTCTTCATGGAGGGTGACATGTATAGCTGGCCGGTGACGCCCGATACCTT
Organism: Armatimonadota bacterium; assembly: GCA_025358205.1. Taxonomy (GTDB): domain Bacteria; phylum Armatimonadota; class UBA5829; order DTJY01; family DTJY01; genus JANYKG01. The sequence goes on along the minus strand of JANYKG010000067.1, from coordinate 749 downwards.
CGGCATGCGGTCAAGCGTACCCTCGACCTGCGTCTGCACGGCCTGAGAGTTGACGCCGATCTTCTGGAGGATGGGCGTGACAATGCCCTCATGCTGCTGCAGAAGTGCGAGCAGAATATGCTCCGCGCCGATCTCCTGATGCCCGCGCTGGTCGGCTGCGTTTTGCGCCTCCATAAGGGCTTCCTGTGCCTTTATCGTAAACTTGTCCATTCTCACAATGCACACTCCGTATTCCGTACTGCGTTGTACGTATTCCGTAATCGGAGGATACCCAAACACTTGACATGCTTCGTTTGTAATCATAACACTTGATAGCATCGTTGTCAAGTGAGAATTTCTGAAGCAAGGCCAAGATCGCGATCCCACCACCTGCCGGATTCTCGTGTTGATGAGCTTGACATCCAATGCTTAGCCTGCAATAATGCAGCGTCAGTAGCGATGCGCACAATACCAGGAGGTGTTCAGATGCGACGATCAATCATGGGCTCCTTGCTTGCCTGCCTTGCATTCGCCACCTGCCTTCACGCGGCCGAACAAGGGAAGGTCCCAGAGGATAAGCGTCTCCAGAAGAAGGTGACGATCAAGGCCATGGGGGTACCGCTCGGTGATTTCCTCAAGCAGTTGTCCGTCAAGACCGGGGTGAAGATGACCGCGCGTAAGGACGTGGCGGACGACAAGCTGGCTCTGTTCGTGAAGGACTTTTCGCTCGCAGAACTGCAGACCTCGATCAAAGACGCACTTCACGTGCG
>JANYKG010000065.1 GCA_025358205.1 Armatimonadota bacterium | reverse complement strand
TGACCCGCAAGTGGACGATGCGGGTGCCCAACTGGGGGCAGATACTGGCGCAACTGGCGGTGTTCTTCCCGGACCGGGTCAAACACGTCGTTGCCTGACACGACCGGTGAGGGCAGAAGCACAGTTTACTTGACACACCCTAACTATGACTGCTATACTGGCGCTCACCTTCCTGGTATGCAGCATTACATCATATGCTGGCGAGTGGAGACAGGTGTCGAAGACGATTGATGGGAACATCGGAGTGTTTGTACCTTGCTCCAATCCAGCGCATCAGAAGTCCACTATCACGCCTTGGCCGGGTCCTGATGAGAATATCGTAGCGGATGCACGGGCCTATAGCTGCTGTGAGAGCGCACGTGCCTACTCAAAGGGAACCGTAACGAAGACGTTCCGATGGTTTCCGGACGATCCTGAGACGGATCCCCCTCCTTTTATCAGTTGCGTCCAGCATACGCTAGGTTTCACGCATAGGGACTGCAACTCGAGTGAGAGCGTGTATCCTGGACAATTTTGGATAGTCGAGGAGGATGTATCGCAGGGGTGCAGTTTCGTATTCATCCATGACTGCGGCTTGTTCCTCTACGAATACGATGACTATTTGCAGGTTAATCCCAAGAACCCTGTCGGTAATGTTGAAACTGACCGCGATGATGTGCCGGATCGTAACTTCAAGTTCGTGCAGAACTTGTATATGGTATTTCCATGATGAGGAAAGGGCGGGTACGTATTGTGAATATCATTCGCATCACATTTGCCGCTGTTTGCTTTCTGGCAGCAACCACCACGCAAGCTTCAGCGTCTTATCAGATGAACCGACTGGACTTTCTGTCTGGCGATGGTCAGAGTTGTGCACTGCACCTGAACAACGCCGGACAGGCAGTAGGCTACTCAGTCACTTACAATGAAATAACAAACGACACTAGAGGTGCATTTCTGTGGGACCGCACTTCAGGAATGGTTGACATTCGGGTGGAAGGCCAGTTTGACTTGCCTGGTGGTATGAACAATAACGGTCAAGTCGTCGGCACGGCTGTCCCTGACTACGGACGAAGCACAGGAGTACTCCGTGAAGCGAATGGCGAGTTGATTCAACTGAACCCCTTGCCAGAAGGGGGCCGTGATGCGTTTGCCTATGCTCTTAACAACAATGGATGGGTAGTCGGTACATCCAACAACTACGCAGTGCTCTGGCAAGATAGTGTCGTGGCACAGATGATAGGCGGCACGTCCACCTCATACAGCTACGCCACGGACATAAACAACAATGGCCGCATATCCTGGGTCGAATCACTACACGAGAATGGACAGTGGACAAGAACTCGCTCGTATGTTTGGAGCCAAGGGAGTAATACGCTGTTGCAGCCTCTCACAGCGGGGCAAAACTGCCAAGCAGAAGCGATAAACGACTCCGGCATAGTAGTCGGCAGTTCAGGCACTCATGCCGTAGCATGGGACACCGATGGATCTATCATTGCCGATCTTGGCATAGGCACAGCACATGGCATAAACAACCATGGGCTGATTGTGGGTACAGCCGGTGACAGCGCGTGGCTGTGGAGCATAGATGGGACATTCTCCGTGAACCTGGGCGCGCTGGCAGGTGCAGGTATGCCATCGGAAGCGCGTGACATCAACGACTTCGGCCAGATCGTGGGGGGCGCGGGATACAACGAATACCAGAACATGGAAGCCGTTCTCTGGGAACCGGTGCCGGTGCCGGTGCCTGAGCCTTCCTCAATGTTGACGCTTGTCAGCCTGACGACCGGTTTTGCCGCATTTTTCAGGCGCAGGAGATCGTGACCTGGAACAGCCTGCCAATTGCGCTCGGGACTGGGTATTGTCGACTGGACACCTATCCGTTACGGTGTCTGACTCTGAGTGCGGCTCCTTGAGTGAGAACCGCCGTCACTCTTTGCGGAGAGAACAGCCCTGGCTACCACAGCGGTTGACACCTGGATCAAGAGCAAGTGGTTCGCCGAGTTTCGCGGAACAAACATTGGACTGCAAACCAACTATGCAAACTATTGGCCTCCTCACCGTCTTTCCGGTTTTTTGAGCGTGAATCGAATTGGCAGGTCATCACATAAATCTTCGTTGAGTTTCGGGAAGGTATGTTTGCCCAGCCATTTTTGTGTCTGAAAACGTCTCTCTACCAAACAGCCCTGTCGAGATCATCGGCGGGGTTTTCGCATGTCTGGAGCTTGCCCGATGAAGCCTTGTGCGAAGTTGGGAGCGTGAATCCCGATGCAGGCGCTCCGGCGAGTGCCGAATCTTGAAGTCCGGGTTCGCACCCGGAAACCCGCATTTCCCCCAAAATTTGTTCTCTTGCATAAATATGCCAGTTGTGGCATAATGTAATCATGGATGCACAGGATAAACCACTATTCTGGATAGGTTCAGCGCTCGATGACATCCGAGAGTTTCCCGACGATGTCAAGCACGTCATGGGTTTCGCGTTGCGTCAGGCCCAAGATGGTGGAAAACACGTAGATGCAAAGCCTTTGAAGGGGTTTGTTGGTGCAGGCGTGCTCGAAATCGTTGAGGACTACGATGGTGACACGTATCGAGCTATCTATACAGTAAGATTCGCTGATGTGGTGTACGTGCTCCACGCATTTCAGAAGAAAGCGACCAAGGGAATCAGTACGCCTAAGCGCGAGATTGACCTCATCAGAGGAAGACTCAAATATGTGGAAGAGCATTACAGCGATTGGTGCAAAAGGAACGGATGACACCATGACTAAGAAAGAAGAAATCATACCTTCGAGCGGAAACGTATTTGCGGACATTGGGCTAGACAATGCCGAGGAGACTCTCGCCAAGGCAGAGATCGCTTCTCGGATCTGTGATATTATCACAGAACGCAAGCTCAGTCAGGCGATGGCAGCAAGAGTATTGGCAGTTGACCAGCCAAAAGTGTCTGCCCTAATGCGCGGGCGACTTGACGGCTTTTCATCTGACCGGCTCTTCAGATTCCTGAATGCCCTGGACCGGGATGTGGAAATCGTGATAAAGCCAAAGAGCATGAACGCAAAACGCGGCAGCGTACACGTTGTTGCGGGTTAGCCTCAACATCGTCTTCCTGGTCCTTTTGAGCGTGAATCGGATTGGTTGGTCATCGAACTAATGTTCGTTGAGCTTCGGGAAGATACGTTTGCCCAGCCATTTTTGTGTCTGATGTGAGAGTTAGAATGCCAAGCCCTGCTGGATTATCCGGCAGGGTTTTTGTGTGTTTTGCAGTAAGCTAACTTGTGAAGAAGTCTTCTATCATCAAGAACCTGACGCCGGTCATCCCTTACTTGGCAGTGCTGTGCGGCATCTACCTCCTTCACAGCGTTTGGATTGCCATGATCCTGTACCATCTGGGGATGGCGGCTGCAATTTGGCGCTATCGAAGCCAATGGACCGTAGTTTCGCCCCAAGCCGGCGCTCGCAAAAACCTCGTCGCGTTAAATGTACTGCTTGGGCTGTGTACAGGGTTAGTCCTCTACGCGATCTGGCCGGTACTCGGCGCCCCGCAGGATATCGGCCTGAGGCTGAGTCGCCTCGGTTTGACTTCCTGGCCCCTCTTCGGACTTTACTACTGCACAGTCAATCCCATACTCGAAGAGTTGTTCTGGCGGGAGTCGCTGGAAACTCCCTCATCACTCCCGGCGCGAAACGACATCCTGTTCGCGGGTTACCACATGCTGGTTTTGGCGTTGTTCATCCGATGGGAATGGTGCATCGCGGCTTTCGTGCTGCTGGTGCTCGCATCGTGGATCTGGGGCATGACGGCAAAAACCCGCGGCGGCATGGTTACGGCCGTGGTCTCGCACCTACTCGCCGACCTCGGCATAGTCCTGGCTGCCTGGATGCGGATTGTGTACGGCTAGGCATGCCGGCGCTCCCCGACAAGGAATAGACATGAACCTGTGCGATACAAAGATCGAAACGGAGCGGCTCCTGCTTGTGCCGTCAGATCAACAGCACGCCGAGGTTATCTTCTACGAGTTCACCTCAGAGGTGACCGAGCTGATGTATCCCAGGCCGTCGGCTGATCTCGATGAGACTCGCCGTTTCATCGCCGATTCTCGCAAAGGCTTGGAGCCGGGAACCAATCTCCATGTGGTGATCCTGCTCAAGGATACATCGGAGTTCCTAGGGTGTGCCGGGTTGCACGACATTGGCTCGGGCCGCCCGGAGCTTGGCGTGTGGCTGAAGATGTCGGCGCACAGCAATGGCTATGGGATGGAGGCCGTCGCAGGACTCAAGCACTGGGCCGACGAGAATCTGCGATGCGCCGAGTATATCTACCCTGTTGATGTCCGCAACTCGGCCTCGAAACGGATTGCGATCAGGTTGGGCGGACAGATCGTCGAGGAGTACGACGAAGTGAACCAGTCCGGCAAGACGCTGCATATCGTGACGTACGCCGTAACGGGCTGCGCGGCCGGCGACTGCGGATGCTGATTCACACTTACCGGACACCGTAACCCGGGCGATAAGAGATCAAACACCCAAGGAGGCTAACCAATGCACGCATCCATTCCGCTCGAAACCGAATGCCTGATCCTTCGAGCGTTTGCACCGGATGACATCGAGGACTTGCACGCGCAGCTTTCCGACCCCGATGTGATGGCGTATTACCCCTCGGCGCTCTCAAGGGAAGAATCCGAAAAGTGGCTCCAAGGCGTACTCGGGGATTGCGAGGCTAACGGATACGGCATGCTGGCGATGTGCCTGAGAGAGACCGGGGAGTACATTGGGCAGGTCGGCATCATGCGCAGAGTGATTGACGAACGCGAAATCTTCTACCTGTCCTATCTTGTGTGCAAGAGTTTCTGGGGACACGGGTATGCGACCGAAGCAGTGCGGCGGATTCTGGAGTTCGGCTTCGATACACTGGGCATCCAGAGGGTCCAGGCGATCATCAGGCCGGACAATGCGCGGTCTATCCTGCTGGCCGAAAGAGTGGGCATGACACGCGAGTCCACGACGATGCACGGGGGCCGCGAGCACTACGTATACATCCTCACTCGGTAGGTATCTATGTCCAGCACATGGAGATGCACACACCTCGGGCGCTATCCACAAACCTCGTGAACAGCGCCCGGGTAGGTACGTCGCTGGTTTGCGCCTGCGAACCTAATGCAGAGTTGCGTCGAGGATGCTGCCGACCACCATGGCAGGATCGTCGGACGACTTCTGGGTTATCCGAAGACCATAGGACTTACCGGCCTCGGTGGTCACCCCCGGCATAACCACACCGGTGTCCTCTTCGCCTTTGATCTTCTCGCCAGATGAATCCAGAACTTCGGCGGAGATCGTCGTGTTCATGTCGCCCGTTGAGGCTAGGAAGCCGTGCAGACCATCACCCGGAGTCAGGCCGCTGATCTTCGCACTCGCGCCCTTACCGCCGATCATCGCGAGGACAGTCCACAGGTTGTCCGTTCGCGGAAAGCTGTACTCGCAGCCGCCGTCGTCTTTGCTAAACTCCTCCAAGCCGGCGTCGAAGACACTGATGGATCTCGCCACCACGTCAGCCGAAAACGGAACGCCGCCGTCTTCGAACATACCCAATGCGCAGAAGCATTCAGCGGTGCCGTCTCCCACCTCTACAGTAACGTCGTATTTGCCGTCCTCCGGCGCGAAGACTATCGCTGTCGCCATGCCTATCTCACTCGAATCCGTGTCAAGCACGGTGCCTTTCTGGTCCTTAACGGTGATGCTGATCTCTCCATCACATACGCCGTTATCAACAAGAAACACGTACTCCTTGTCGGCCTCGAGATACTCCGTATTGGTGATGGAAGAGCCGCCGTCCATGAACCGACCCATGAGACAGAATCGGCCGCCGGACCAACCCATATCACCATCACAAAGATCCGAAGCATCGCTGACAACCGCAGTCAGAGCATCTATGACGACAGGCCGGTCTGTGTCTAAAGACGGAGCCGCATTCACCGTCACGGAAAACAGCGCCGTGAAGCCAGCCGCAAGTGCCAAAACCACTATTACTCTAACAGATACACCCAATTTGAATCGCATATTCAGGAATCCTTTCCCGCTTAGTCGCGTTGCCCCACTCCCTGATAGTTCATTCCAGATGCCGACACAAGAGCGTACTCGCGCTATTGCCGGTTTCTGCTGATAAGTAAAGGCATGTGGTAGTGGAGAGGAAACCATGGAGGACAACGTTGAAAGGACTCCGGAGGTGATCCGGAGTCCTTGGTTTATGCGGTCTTTTACCGGGTGATCCGACTCTTAGTTACCCTTGCACTTAAGGTCGAACTCAGCCATCTTTGACTCCACCGTGACGGGTGCAGTCACCTTCAGCGTCTGCCAGCCCTTGTAATCCGCACCAAGCTGCCAGGTGGTCATCACCTTCTGAGTTCCGGCTGCGTCAAACTTCAGGGTGAAGGTGGGGCCGGTAGCGCCGTCGCTCCGGGGGAACGTGTACTTGACCTCACACGCCCTGTCTGCAGTGATCGCGCCGTCAAATGTAATGGTGGATGGACAATCACCATGGTATTTGCTGGGGTTCGCCTTCAACGTCACGCTTATATTCGGCAATGACTGCAGTACACCGATGTTACCCGGCTTGATAAGCCGCAGCTTATCCTTGCGGAAGTACATCATCGGTGCGTTTGGCCGACCAACGAAACAGATGTGGTTGAACTCGTACTTCTTGATGATCTTCACGGCAGTGTCGGCGTTTTCTTTATTCGCGCCAAAGTCCAGCATCCAGTGATCGCCGTCCACTACTTTCCAGGCGCCGTTGATCTGTTTGGCTTCGGTGGTTTTTGGGTTGAACGGAATAGCATCTTCGCCGGGGAACTCGCCCGCCGGGGCTTTGCCGTTCGTCAGATAATACTGCATCGGGGGATTCGGACGCCCGACGAAGCACTGCTGATCCATCATGTAGAACTTGATGATCTTAACGGCCTTCTCAGCCTGTTCCTTGCTGGCGCCAAAGTCCAGCATCCACATGTCGCCCTGCACAACCTTCCAGTTGCCGCTGATCTGTTTTGCCTCAACCTGGTTTGGGTTGAACTTGATGCAGTCTTCCTTCATCGCCGGTCCCGGTATTTGCCTGCCATAGCCCGGTAACAGCAGCTTCGGCTTATCTTTGCGGAAGTACATCATCGGCGCGTTTGGCCGTCCGACGAAGCAGATGTTGTTGAATTCATACTTCTTGATGATGCTCACAGCCTCATTGGCATTGGCTTCGGATTTTCCGAAGTCCAGCATCCAGTGATCGCCGTCCACCACTTTCCAGGCGCCGTTGATCTGTTTGGCTTCGGTGGTCTTGGGGTTGAACGGGATGGCATCTTCGCCGGGGAACGGGCCGACCGGCGCTTTGCCATTGACCAGATAGTACTGCATAGGGGCATTTGGTCTGCCCACAAAGCACTGCGAATCCATCTTGTAGTGCTGAATGATCTGAACAGCTTTCACTGCATTCTCTTTGCTGGCGCCGAAGTCCAGCATCCACATGTCGCCCTGCACGACTTTCCAGTTGCCGCTGATCTGCTTTGCCTCAACCTTGGTGGGGTCAAAGCTAATGCAGTCCTCGCTGAACGCGATGCTGCACACCGCTAGAAGCAGTAGAGCCGATAAGCAGATCAAACCAAACTTGAAGGTACTTCTTCTTTTGGAAACCATCCTTAGTTCCTCCTGAAAAATAGTGATCGCCGGCCGTCGCACGGCCGCTTAACCATCGTACTGATATACCCTTCATCCAACCAGAATAATCCAGTACGTTTTCGCTACTGGATTATTCGCCCAACGTGCGGCTGTTTCCTGCAAAGCAGTATGACGGGTGAGCTAACCACGGAATTGTTCGCACGTTGTGTGAATAATACCGGGAGATATGGGTATCCTTGGCTCAGGAGTGAGATAAACCATGTACACTAGAGTGTTTCTTGCCATACTCTTCATATTGCTCGTTGTGGCTGTGACACGCCAGGAAGTGATAGTACACCAAGTGCAAAGCGCAGATACCATAACCATATACAACGCCGCCACGAAGCAGACCGAGAAGGTTTCGCGGATCGTACGAACCGATGCGGAGTGGAAGAAGATTCTTACGCCTGAGCAATTCCGCGTCACGCGCATGAAGGGAACCGAGCCGCCCGGAACCTGCCCGGCGCCCGTGAAGGGAGTAGGCGGTATATACCAGTGCGTCTGCTGCGGCACCGACCTGTTCGCATATGACACGAAGTTCGAGTCCGGCACCGGATGGCCGAGTTTCAAGGGTCCCGTTTCCGATCTCAATGTCAAGGAAATAGCGGACAACTCATTCGGTATGCAGCGCACGGAGATAGTCTGTGCGCGGTGCGGCGCTCATCTCGGCCACGTCTTCAACGATGGGCCGCCGCCCACCGGCAAAAGGTACTGCATCAACTCCGTAGCGCTGAAACCCGCCGGAAAGCCGAGCGCGGAACTTGAGATAGCCACCTTCGCAGCGGGATGCTTCTGGGGTTCCGAGGACGCGTTCCGAAAGCTGCTGGGCAAGGGCGTTGTGTCCACGAGAGTGGGCTACACGGGCGGCGATTTCAAGAACCCGACGTACGAGGATGTACACAACAAGGAGACCGGCCACGTTGAGGCGGTCGAGGTTACCTTCGATCCTGCAAAGATATCCTACGAGAAACTGCTAGATCTATTTTGGACGATTCACAACCCGTTTAGGTCCGACGGTCAGGGGCCGGACATAGGCTCGGCCTACCGCGCGGTGATCTTCTATCACACGCCGGAACAGCAGAAACTGGCGGAGGAGTCGAAGGCCGCCCTTCAGAAAGCGAAGGCATCAAGCGGCAAAATCGCGACCTTGATATTGCCCGCCAAGGTGTTCTACCCTGCAGAGGAATACCATCAGCAATACTATGAGAAGACCGGACAGCCTCATGTGTGTCCGGTGTACTGATCCCCTACTCAGGGCGACTGTGTGAGCTTGAAGGCGGAGAACGCGTAGGCTTTTACCTGAGATGTAGTCCCTGATTCCGCTCTGACCTTGAACGTACCGTCCGCGCCGGGGTTGATGTTCGTCCATCTAGCGACATATCCCGCAGCAGTGTTGTTTCCTGTGCAGAACGCGATTGACGCGCCGCCGCCGGTTACTGTCACACCGGACGTGCTGGAGTTGGTGAAGCTGTCAGCGCCTGAGATAGTGTACTTGGTTATCCGGTCGTTGTACGTGCTGTTGAACCGATTGGCGCTGGTGGTGAACGCGTAACGCTTTGCTGGGTTCAGTCCGGTGAACGTGACGTCAACATACCACCCGGACGCGCCATAGTAGACCACACCAGCGAGGCTGGCGGTAGTGGGATTGAACGCGCCATACGCGTCAGTTCCCGGGCTGCAGTCCGCACCTCCTGAGTAGTTTGGGCTGCTAGCATCGGGCTGCCAGACTACTCCACCGCTCTGCGTGAGAGTGGCCGTGACACCCGTGCCGATGCCGGTGTTGAAGTCAATGAGTTCGCCGGTAGTCGGGCCGGGGTTGCCGCTGCCGATGGTACACGTTGTTACGCGCGGCATTAGGGCCGTATGGTTGTGGACGGGGTTGCTGCTGTACACCACATCGTTGTAGGCGTTCCAGGTCGTCAGCACGAAGGGATCGGTGCAGAGAATCCGACGGCAGATGCTGTCGCCGTTCATGAATAGCGATGAGATGCCGGTGACAACGCGCATTTCCCCCATGCTCGCCGTTCCGCTCCAGACCACACGGACGCCCACATTCGGTGAGCCGTCCCACTGCGTGCCGTCGGTGAGATCGGAGCCGTCGTTTACGTAAAACATGCCCGCGTTGTCGCCTGTGCCGATCTTAGTCACCCTTCCCCATATGCGCACCAGCATGGATAGGTTGTTGCACCCGCCCGTTCCCGCTACGCCGGGAAGCTGCCCGTAAGGACCGCCCAGCAGATCGCGGTTGGTCATACCCAGAGGTTCGGGAAGCGGGTTGCCGGAAGAGAGCTTCATGGCGCTGCCGACTATCTCGCGTTCACCGTTCGCGTTGGTGTGAGGCGTTCCGGCAACGTTTACTCTGTCGCCCGCGGATATACCGGTGACGCCCACCACCTTGAACGCAGATGACCGGTCGTCTTCCTCCACGTATATTGCATCGTCTTTTGCGTATGTGACGACCTTGTCCCTCAATCTGATGGACTCAGTGTCGCCGGCCAGCTTTGCCGCACCGCACGTCTGCGTCGTTGGCGGTGTCACAGTGTAGCTCCATGAATCCAGCAGCGCCCCGGAATCCGAGCGGCACACGGCGGACACGTTGGCGCCGTCAACGGTATAAACCACGTATTGATATTCCGCTGTGGTATCCGCAATGCCGGTGGAAATGGGCGCTCCGCAGGTGCCGTTGATGATCTGATAGATGCCGTTGTGCTGACTTCGCTGATAGAGATGCTCATGCCCGCAGAAGTAGGTTTTCACACCGGAGACCGCCAGGATGTTCCAGAAGTCATCGCGCTTATCAGGGTACATGTCCAACGCGCTGCCTATGTGCGGACCTGCCGGATACGCGGGGTCATGGCTCATTACAAAGATATGCATCGCGTCGCAGTTTGCCAGGTCAGCCGTCAGCCATGAGTTCTGCACCTGATGCTGCAACCCCCAATGATCGCTGTTCAGCGCCACAAAGTGCGCGTTCTGGTAGTTGAAGGAGTAGGCCATTTCTTCATCACCCACAGGGCCGTTCAACGGCATATTCACCCTGGGGCGCAGCACATTCACCTGTGCAGTAGAGGTCTGAATCTCATGGTTGCCCGGAGTGTAGCGCCAGGGGCAGTTGAGCGCGCTCATGATTCCCAGCCAGTTGTCCATCTGCGAGGCGGTAGTGATATCGGTGGTCGTGCCGGTCACGGCATCACCCTGAAACAGTAGGAAATCCACGTTCTCCGAGTTGACGCGATTGATGACGGCGGTTAGAGCGGCAGTGTTCACGCCGTTGTCGTCACCACGGCTGTCCGCCATGGAGGCGAACTTCCATGCGGCGGGCCCGGCAGCCTCAGCCATGATGAGAAGCAGGGGGATAATGGAGAGGATCAGCAGACGGCGATTGATGGTCACGGTTCGCTCCTGGATGGGATTATTCACAACCTATACTCAATATTACCACAACCTCGTCAATTGTCAATGCCCACCCACATCAGTTTAGAAGTTTTTGAAAAAGGGGAGGGACACTTGTTGCCGGCGCTTAACTGTTTTATAAGAGACACCGCCGAGGCACGTAATAATCTGTTCGCCCGGCGCATGGATCGGGGTTTTTGTTATGCATACCATCAGAAGATTGCTCGTGTTTGCCGGTAGATACTGGCAGTGGTTACTTCTGACATCGGTGTGCCTGATTACACTCGCCGCGCTCGAACTTGTCGGCCCCCAGCTCATCAGATTGATCGTTGATGACGCGCTAAAGGGCGGACACTCCCACATGCTTGCGTACTACTGCCTGGGGATTGTTGCCCTTGCCGTCGTCACCGGCATCTTCACATTCGGTCAGCAGTACCTGACCGAGTTTACCGCGCAGAAGACGATCTACGACATCCGCAACACGCTCTTTGACCACATCCAGCGGCTGTCATTCAGCTACCACGACGAAGCCGAGACGGGTCAGCTCATATCAAGGGCCACATCGGACGTTCAGGCGCTCAGCAGATTCCTGGGACACGGCATCACCCATGTCGTAGGCGATACCCTTGTGTTTCTGGGAGTCCTTGTCATCTGCCTGAAGATGAACTGGCATCTGGCGTTGGTCGCACTCGCTACATCGCCGATCTTGGCAGTGGCTGTATTCAAGTTCGGCGGCAAGATTCGCCCCCTGTACACTGCTGCTCAGAACCAACGCGGCGACATGACCACCGCGATTCAGCAAAACCTGATGGGAATCCGGGTTGTAAAAGCATTTGCCCGAGAGAATCACGAGATCGAGAAATTCGACAAGCAATCAATAGGTCTGCTGGAGCGGAACATGGAAGCGGCAGTGGTCTCTGCCCGATACATGCCGTTCATGGATTTTCTGACTGCGGCGGCGGTAACGCTCATACTCTGGTACGGCGGCGTCCAGGTAATCAACAAAGTGCTAACCATTGGCGCACTACTAGCTTTCAACGCCTATCTCGGCATGTTGATCGGCCGTGTGAGGATGGCCGGCTGGATCGTCAACATGACGCAGAACGCGGTCGCTGCAGCCGACCGTGTCTTCGAGATTCTGGACACTCACCCGGAATCACACGTGAAGGATGGCACGAAACGGCTGACTGACTGCAAGGGCGGTGTGGAATTCCGAAACGTGTCCTTCAGCTATAGCGACGGCAGCAAGGTTCTTCGGAACATCAACCTCGAGGTTCAGCCGGGCGAGATGGTTGCGTTCGTTGGGCCAACCGGCTCCGGCAAGAGCACGGTCATCAACCTGTTGCCAAGATTCTATGATGTGACCGACGGGGCCATACTGGTGGACGGGGTGGACATCCGCGACTACAAGCTGAAATCGCTCAGGCAGAGCATCGGCATCGTGGCGCAGGAGACATTCCTCTTTGGAGATACGGCGAAGGAGAACATCGCATACGGTAAGCCGGACGCCGAGCTTGAAGATGTCATCGAAGCCGCGAAGTCGGCGAACATCCACGATTTCATCGAAGGACTCCCTGAAGGATATGAAACCCACATCGGTGAGCGCGGAGTCAACGTATCCGGCGGCCAGAAACAGCGGATTTCAATCGCTCGCGCGTTGCTCATGAACCCGCCGATTCTGATCATGGACGATTCCACATCGAGTGTGGACACCGAGACCGAGGCGCTTATTCAGAATGCGCTCGTTTCGCTGATGGAGTCACGGACAACGTTCGTGATCGCGCAGAGGATTTCGACCATCCAGCGGGCGGACAAGATAGTCGTTCTGGACAAGGGGCGCATCGTTGAGACAGGCACTCACCAGGAGTTGCTCGCGAACGGCGGAATCTACAAGGACATCTACTACCTCCAGTTTGAGAAGGGTGAGCACTCAGCCGAGAGCTCAGCGACCGACGTCTGACCCGCATTATTCACGAAAAGAGTGAATAATGCTCAGAGAGCCCTTGAATATGCACTTCACGCATATTCAAGGTTGAGAGAATTATGGCCAAGCCGGTATTTGACGACGAACTTATGGGGATTGCGTTTGACCCAAGGCTGGCGCGAAAAGCGTTTGCTTTCATCAAACCGCACAAGGGGCGGCTGGCGCTTGCCATCTGCACGGTGCTTGCCACGTCCGGCATAGGTCTGATAGATCCGCAGCTATGGCGGCTGGCGATAGATGACGGAATCGGCAAGAGTGATGTTGCATTTCTCACCAAGGTCGCGCTGGCGTACATGGTTGTATTCGGGGTGCGCTGGTTGGTGCAGTCCTTCCAGGCAATAGTCGTTCAGCGGCTCGGGCAGGGTGTGCTGCACGACATGCGCCACACCGTGTTTTCTCATCTACAGAACCTTCCTCTCGGTTTCTTTGACAAACGTGAGATCGGTCGGATAATTGCCCGCCTCACCAGCGATGTTGACGCCGTGAATGACCTGCTGACGTCAAACACCCTTTCGATAGTAACCGACGTCGCGATGATATTTGCTATCGTCGTCATACTGGTGAGAACGAATCTCCAGCTTGCGCTCATCACACTCTCGCTCGTGCCGGTCATGGTCATTGCAACCAGCCTCTTTCGCGCAAAAGTCCGGCTCGCATATCGAGACGTTCGGAGGAAGGTAGCGACGGTCACTGCCAGTGTTGCGGAGAACGTTTCCGGCGTGCGCGTGGTCAAATCCTTCTCTCGTGAAGGCGAGAACCTGAAGCGGTTCAAACAGGTCAACCAGGAGAACAGGCAAGCCGTACTACATGCGGCCAAACTGCAAGCGATCTTCATCCCCGTCATCGCAGTACTGACCGCATGCGGACTCTGCGCGGTCTGGTGGTACGGAGGGCTAAGAGTCATAGCCGGGGTACTCACCCTGGGCGTCCTAGTCGAATTCGTAAGGTACATGAACCAGTTCTACGCCCCAATCCGCGATCTGAGTACCCTGTACCAGACCATGCAGGGCGCAATGGCCGGAGCCGAGCGTATCTTCGAGATACTTGATACGAAATCCGAGATCACCGACAAGCCGGATGCCGTCCAGATTCCGCCGATCGTGGGTGATGTGGACTTCAATCACGTGGACTTTGCCTACGGTGATACCCCGATTCTGAACGACGTCTGCTTCTCGGTGAAGGCCGGCGAGACCATCGCGCTGGTTGGGCCGACAGGCGCGGGCAAGACCACCATAATCAACCTGCTTGGCAGGCAGTACGATATCAAGTCCGGCAGCATCACCATAGACGGCCACGATGTCCGCGACGTAACAATGGAGTCTCTTCGCAGGCAGATGGGCGTTGTGCTTCAGGACGCCTTCCTCTTTCCAGGCAGCATCAAGGAAAACATCAGGTATGGGCGGTTGGATGCCACCGATCAGGAAGTTGTATCCGCGGCGCAGGCGGTCGGTATAGATGAGTTCATCCGGGAGTTACCGGCGGGGTATGATACCGACGTGCGCGAGGGCGGATCGAAGCTGTCATCCGGTCAGAAGCAGTTGGTCTCGTTCGCGCGGGCATTGCTCGCCGATCCTCGGATTCTGATCTTGGACGAGGCGACATCGAGCGTGGATACCCAGACCGAGATACTGATACAAGAAGCGCTGAAGACACTGCTGAAGGGGCGCACATCGTTCGTAATCGCGCACCGGCTGTCCACTATCACTGAGGCTGACCAGATACTGGTGATAGACGGCGGTCGGCTGGTGGAGAGCGGCACCCACAGTCAGCTCATGAAGCACGACGGCCTGTATCGCAAACTCCACGACATGCAGTTCAACTACGCACTGGCGGTCGCAGAGGAAGAGCCAGCCGCTAGCTAAGACTGCCTGTTGAACCGCTTTCGCAAGACGCGAAGAAGCATCACAGTCCCGGCGACCATCAGACCCATCGCTACGTAGAACGGGATGCCCACCAGGTATGTCACTATCAGCCACGAGACCGCGCCAACCGCCAATCCCGCGCCAAATACCGTAATAAACTCCACGAATTTGTGTGTCTGCATTCATCTCCCTGGAAAATACCGCGCGTTTTCGTCAATCGTACTCTTACTTGAATCCCCCGACACCGCTATCTGCTGAAAACAACAAACCGCCCCGTTCGCCCCGGCAAAGTCAGCTTAACCGCACTCATTTCCTTGCTCTTCTTCACCACGGCAGGCGTCACGTCAGCGTCATACGGATTCCATACCTCCGCCTTGCCGGACGCGCGGAACTCGAACTCGCCCGACACCGGTTTGGTCGAGTTGTTCATCAGGAAGTAGATATCACCATCCGGCAGCACGCGGTGCTGGTAGTACACATCAGGCGTACCCGGCTTCACGCGCAGGTCAGGCTGGCCGCACTTCGCCATCGCCGACCGCAGCGCCGGTATCGTCTCCACGTGAATCACCTTGCCCTTGCCCGACCTTCCAGCGTCCCATAGGCTGTTCACCAGAGCGCGCTGCTCGTCCGGCGCCCCTGCATCCTCGCGCGTGTACGGCAGAGTAGCATACGAAACAACCGTCCCGCCGCTCGCCACAAACTTCGCGATCTGCTTAAGCGATTCGTATTTCAGCGTCGTCACGTGCGGCAGCGCCAGCACTGAATAAGCATTCTGACCCATCTTCAGCTTGCCCGCCGATACCTTCGCGCTGAGTATGGCATCCTCGTCCAGATAGTCGAAATCCCTCTGGCACCCAAGCGCCTCATACGAAACCTCGCGCCACGCCTCATCCACATCAAGCGCCTTCGGGTTGTCGTCCAGGTTGTGTACGTGCCTGTTCGTCGGCACAAAGTCGGACCACACGCTCGCAATCGGGTAGAGGATCGCCACATCAGCCGTGTACCTGCCCTGGGTGAGCATGTAACTCAGCCGCGCAGTGTAGTCGTTGAACCGGCGGAACGTCTCCTGCGGGTACTGTGACTCGATGCTCAGCGCGGTCAGGCTGTTGATGCCGAGAACCCACTGCCAGCCTATGTGGGCAAACAGCTCTTCGGACGGCGTCTCCTTCGTCACGAAGCAGAACGACTCGGTCATGGTGCGCTTCTTGCCGTATAGGTGCGCCACCGAGCTGATCAACTTCGGCGTGACCGGGCCGCCCTCCGTGTGCGAGCCTGATGTGCAGCCGTAGTTACAGCCCAGCACGTCAATCCCCGGCCAATCCAGTTCCTTCAGCGAGGGGAAGACGCTGCCATAGAAGTTTGCATGGTAGATCAGCGACTCCTCCCACACCAGATGGCCCGTAGAAGCCACGCCGTGAGTCGCGCACCACTTCCGAATCTGGCCGAAGAAGTTCTCGCCCACGGTCTCGCTGATGGTCGAGTAGAAGTCAGCGCGTCTGGAGGCGGTTACCTGCCCGGCGTTGTTGAAGAGCGAGGGCAGGCACTCGCGGATGTCGTAGCCGTTCCGTTTGCGGAAGATCT
This sequence comes from Armatimonadota bacterium, assembly GCA_025358205.1. GTDB lineage: Bacteria > Armatimonadota > UBA5829 > DTJY01 > DTJY01 > JANYKG01. The sequence continues at coordinate 21,898 of JANYKG010000065.1, read as the reverse complement.
CGGGCAGCCCGTGGTACCAGCCGATTGCAGGATGCGGCTGGGTGTCGTCCGTCAGGAAGCCGTTCATCAACGAGACCTCGTCGTTGAAGATCGCCTTTATCGTCTTGCCGAAATCTGCGCTGTAGTGCGCATAGTAGCTCTCATGCGTGATGTCTATGAACCGCTTCACTGCGTCCGGGTCCATGACGTTGATGTACGGCCCAAACGTGATGGACGCATGCGTACCCGTAAACAGCCGGTTCTGCACAAAAGCCATAAGCCGCCAACTCCCAGGCTTGAGTTCCAGCTTGAGTACGCCGTCCTTGATCTTGTCCGTCACGTCAACCGGATCGCCGGAAAGCCGCCCGTTCCAGTCCAACTCGCACAGCGCGGCGTAGAACGGCTTGCCGTCCGGGACGCGCCACTCAAACTCCTTGGTGTCCTTCATGGCGATATCCGTGGAACCGTAGAACAGGCCCTGCGCCTCGTACTCAGGGTGATCCTTCAGCGTCCGGCCGCCCGCACTCCCGCTGGGATAGCCCATCTCGTCGTATATCCATACGTTCAGCCCGTTCGCCTTGAGCGCCTCGACCGCCGCGGTGTACTGGTCCCAGCCGTCCTGGTCCAGCAGGTACCCCGGTCCGCCGTGCGGATAGTTGAACAGCGCCCCGCCCCACTTGCCGTCCTTCAGCTTGGCCGCAAACTCCACCGGCTTGGCGTAGTCGAAGTCCATCGGCAGCGCGCGGTAGTCGGTCCCTGGATTGGCGAAACCGTTCCTGATCTGGTCCAAGGTGTTGCTCCTTCCGGTCGAAGCGTGTGTGGAAGTGCATGATACGGCAAGCAGGGCGATGACGAAAATATTGCGCATATTAGACCTTCAAAACCATCTCGGTGGCACCTGCTCCGAAGCCGAGCTTCTCATAGACCGGCCGCCCGTCGTCGGTGGCATGGAGCCAGATCCGCTTGGCGGCGGTATTCTCCTTCACGTAGGCGATGATGTCCCGCAGGAGCGCCGATGCGAGTCCCCGCCTGCGGAACTCGGGGACGGTATACATGTTCAACACGTACGCGTGCAGTCCTGCGGGATTCCCTACCAGTGCCAGGCGCTCATAGAAGACGAGCCCGCTCATGGCAACGATGTGTCCGTCTACCTCCGCGACCCAGGCCATGAACTCGTTCGTCGGCATCTTCTCGGCCAGGTACCGGTGTGTAGCCTCCATCATCTCAGGCACGTCTGCCTCGTCGGTCAGATTGCCTACATCGCGTAGAAATGCGATACGCAGAGCTGTCAGCGCCTCTAGATCTTCTATGTTAGCTAATCGAATCGATGGTGTATTCACCTTCCCATTCCCTCATCAACCACTATTCTGGAAGAGCGCCGAGCACGAAAGAACAAGAATCAGTGTTTATGAATATGTACTGCATGTATCTCCCGATCCAACCTGCCACCCGATACCCGACACCACGCTAACGATGTACGTCGGGATCGGTTTGACGGACACGGAGCTTCACGGTATACACCCCATCACCGGTGAGGACCCCGCCGCGCGCGAGCATCCGCCCGTTCTGCCAGTTGGAAAGCCCAAGCTCCGGGCGACAGAGCGCGTACTGACCGTCCACCCACCTCGTGAACCCGTTGCCAATGAACGGCGCGTTCAACGCCTTCAGGAAGTACTCGTGCGCTTTGTCGTTCTCGCTGATCAGCGACGCCACCAGCAGCGGCGACTGAGTATTGAACAGCGCGATCCCTTCATCCAGATTCGCGATCGCGACCACCGTCACCTCGGGCGTCTGCTCCCACTCCCACTCATGCCCGAGCTGGTTGTGCGGCCAGACGGTTGCCGTCAACTCATGCTGAATGCCGTTCGCGCGGTTGACGCTCGTCTCCCGCGTGAAAAGCTCCTTCGGGATGATTTCCTCGCTACCCTCAGTCACGTGCAGCCGATAGCCGTAACCAAGCTTCTTCCCGCACTGCTCAAGCGCGCTAAGCAGCTTCGGCACAAGCACATCCGCCACACCCCTGGGGATGCAGATAACGTTCACGGTATTGCACACCTTGCGATCGAGCGAGTTGCGCACGGCCATCTCGAAGCCCGCCGGATCGGCGGTCTCATCGGCGATAATCCATCCGCCGCCGGTCCCGTGCAGGCTGACCGCGTTCCCGGCCTCGCGCGCAATTGCACCCAGAGTGTCCACCGTCCGCCCGGTTCCCCTCGCCACTGCCAGCGCCAGCCTGGGATCGGCGAACAGCGCCCAGCCTGCTGAGTGCTCGGCGCTCTCCAGTAGGGTGACCGCGCCTGAGGGCAGCCCGGCTTCCTTCAAGGCGGGGATCAGCGCCAGGTCCATAATCGCCTTCGCTGTCCGCAGAGCGTCGCTGCCAATGCGAAACACCGCCGTGTTGCCGCTTCTGAGCACACCGGTCGCGTCTGCGAGAACGTTGGGCCTGCCTTCAAAGACAAACGCCACCACTCCGCACGGACTTACCACCTCATCAACCGCCCAGCCGTCATGCTGAATGGTATTGATCACCTTGTCCCGCCGGGAAGCCAGGTCGCGCCACTGCAGCAGACCGTCCAGCATGTTCTTGCGCATCTTCTCATCGGCGATTAGGCGCGTGGTGGAGCGACCCTTCGCCTTGGCGCGGGCAACGTCCTCTTCGTTGATCTTGGCGATCTCATCCCAGATTTCATCATCGCTCAGTCGTGTTGCGAAGTCAACGTAGAACCGCGTGAATTGCTCGTCGGACGCGCTCTGCTGAGCCTCAAATGCATCGAACGCCTTCGTGACTGCATCAGCCGCGAGGGCATCCACCGCCTTCGAAACGTGTAGAATCGCGCCGTCCGCCGCGGCGGAACGCACAACTATCAGCTTATCGCCGCGCTTGAATTTGGCTGCCAACTCAGCGGACACATGTACAACCCTGTCGCCGCCGACCAGTATCGGCATCCCCGCCTCAAGCTTTGTGATTTTCGTTTCTTCTGTCATCGCAATCTCCTTCGGCGTGACTCTTGACTCGTGACTCGTGAACTATTTCCCGCAAATACGTGGACAATCGGGTCCGGTCACGTATCACTCATCACTCTCCCTACAGCCGAATGATCTCCTCCAGCTTCACCAGGTCCGCGTCAGCCGGGCGGTCGGACTCCAGCACATAGTCCAGCGGCACCGGGAACACCTCCCTGCAACTCGCGCCCATCATCACTCCGCGCCTGCCCTCGACCAGCGCCTGCACCGCCGCTGTGCCAAGCTTGGTGGCCAGAAGCCTGTCCGCCGCCGATGGGGAGCCTCCGCGCTGCACGTGGCCGAGTACCGTCAGACGCGCCTCAAACCCCGCTACTTGCGATGCCGACACCGCCGCGCATATCTCCGACGCATTGGGACGCGCACCTTCTGCGACTACCATGATGAAATGAGGTTTGCCGCGCTCCAGGCTCAGCTTCATCTCATCTAGTATTTCCTCGACGGTTGTCGCATGTTCCGGCACCACCACCATCTCCGCCCCGCCCGCTATGCCCGCGGACAGCGCGAGGTAGCCGCTCCGCCGCCCCATAACTTCTATGACAAACGCTCGTGAATGGGAGCTTGCCGTGTCCTTGATTTTGTCCACCGCCTCCAGAATCGTGTTCGAGGCGGTGTCCACGCCGATGGACATGTCGGTGCCTTTGATGTCGTTGTCTATGGAACCCGGCACGCCCACCACCGGGTAGCCCGCACGGTGAAGCTCGCGCGCACCGGTTAGGGAACCATCGCCGCCGATGACCACAACACCTTCGATGCCCGCCGAGGTCACGTTGGCAAGCGCCTTGTCAAAACCTTCCTGCGTCATGAACTCCTTGCACCGCGCGGTCTGCAGGATGGTCCCACCCCACCTGGCAATCCCGCCAACCGAGCGGCTGTTAAGCGGCACGAAGTCACCGTTGACCATGCCCGCATAGCCCTTCTCGATGCCAATGGTCTCCACGCCCATCGCGATACCGGTGCGTACCACCGCTCTTATCGCCGCGTTCATGCCGGGCGCATCGCCTCCGCTTGTTAAGACGCCTATTCTCTTCATAAAACTCTCCTACTTCTCTTCCATTGCCCTTGGATGAGCGCTCTCATATACCTTTTTGAGCTGCTCCTTGCTCACGTGAGTGTAGATCTGCGTGGTGGAAATGCTGGAATGCCCGAGCAATTCCTGTATCGAGCGCAGGTCCGCCCCGTGCTCCAGCATGTGAGTCGCAAACGTATGCCGCAACACATGAGGGCTGATCTTCATCTCATCGCTCACGTGCGCGAAGTACTTGTCCAGCATCCGGTTCACGCTCCGCGCGGAGAGCCGCCCGCCGTCCTTGTTGAGGAAAAGCGCCTTCTCCTGCATCGCCTTCTCGCCCTTGGGCAGAAGCTTCCCGCGGCCCTGGTTGAGATAAGTGACAAGTGCGTCCTGTGCGGCGCGCCCGAGCATGGTGATCCGCTCCTTGGACCCCTTGCCCATGACCTTCGCCTCGCTGGAGGACAGGTCGAGGTCATCCAAATCCAGACCCACCAGTTCGCTCACACGCATCCCGGCGGCATACAGCGCTTCAAGTATAGCCGCATCCCTCATTCCCAGCGGCTCACCGATGTCCGGCGCCATCATCAGTTCTTCGATCTGCTCAGGTCGCAGGAACTTCGGCAGCTTCTTGTCCAACTTCGGGCTGGGCAGACCGGTAGTAGGGTCATGCTCAATCAGCCCTTTTCGCAGCAAATACTTGAAGAACGAGCGCAGAGACGAAAGCTTCCGCGCGACCGACCGCTTGCTGATCCCGGCTCGGTGCATCCGCGCCAGGTATCGCCGCATGGCAGGCAGGTCAACCTCTGCCGGATCGGCGTTCAGCCCCTCCTTCGCCAGGAAGTCGAGAAACTGGGCTATGTCGGCAGAATACCCCCGAACAGTATGCTCGGAGGCATTCCGCACAGCCTTCATGTAGTCAATGAATCGGTCCAGCTCTTGATGCATAAGGCCACCTGGTGACAGGCGGTCGGTATAGGGCTTTCCCTAACACCAACCACCTAACACCTACTTCCAGGGCCGCCAGTAGTCCTTGTTCGCTTCGAACATCTCGTCGCACATGTTCTTGATTTCTTCCAGGCTGCAGACAGCCGAGGAAAGCGGGTCCATGTAAACCGCCCTGCGAATCTTGTCCTTGTCGCCGGTAACAATGCCGTCCACCGCCAACTCCTCGATCTGCGCGCTCAGCCCCGTGAGGAGTGCGCACTGAGGCGGCAGCGCCCCGACGTGAATCGGATCGAGTCCGCGCTTCGACGCAAGCACCGGGACCTCTACGCAGCATCCGGGCGGAAGGTTGTCCACCAGACCGAAGTTGCGGACATTGCCGTTGAACTCGAACAGCGCGCCGTCGCCGAACTTTGCGTTGAAGATGCTGGCCGCGTACTCATGCCCGCGCTCCAGATTGATCGGTTTCGCTAGCTCTTCCTTGATGTTGTCACGCCATGTGTGCGCGATGTTCAGATATGCGTCCAGAATGTACCGGTGGACGCCCGGATTCCAGTTGGTGCCGTGGGTGCAGTACTTCTCGATCAGCTCCGGGCGCTTGCGGAACCAGGAGCAGTATTCCGAGTTGTGGCCGCTGGATTCGGTAAGGTAGTAGCCGAAGTGCAGGTAGACTTCGTTCCGAACCTGCTCCGCGTTGTAGATCTCCGGGTGCTCGGTTATCGCCTTGTGGATCAGCGGATAGGCATCCTCGCCGTTCCACTTGAAGTCCGTGTACCACGACTGGTGGTTGATGCCCGCGCAGGTGTAGGTGACCTCGTTCATCGGTGCGCCTATCCAGCCCGCCAGCATGCCCGCGGTACCCTGCACGCTGTGGCACAGGCCGGAGATAGCCAGATTCGGGAACTCGCCCTGCATCGCGCGGCAGAGCATCGCCATCGGGTTCGTATAGTTCAGAAACACCGCTTTCGGCGCATACTTGTCAATGTCTTTCGCGATGTCCAGCATCACAGGGATGGTGCGCAGTGAGCGGAAGATGCCGGATACGCTTCGGGTGTCGCCGATGTTCGTGTCCACGCCGTACTTCATCGGAATCTCGATGTCGCTGGCGAAGACATCAACGCCGCCTTGCAGAATCGTGCAGACAACGCCGTCCGCGCCTGAGATCGCCTTTTTGCGATCCGTGGTCGAGATCACCTTCGCCGGGTACTTGCCCGCCTTCACGATGTTCTTGACCGCCTGCGTAATGAAATCGAGGCGCTCCTGGTCAATGTCCATCAACGCCAGCGTGCAGTCCGCCAATTCCGGGAACGTCAGAATATCCCTGACCAGCCCCCTGGTGAACCCAAAACTCCCTGCTCCGATAAACGCAATCTTTTTCGCCATTACTCAAATCCTTTCTATTCTCTCCGCGAACCTTCGCCCGCGGGTATCTGCCAAACTGAGTATTCGTGTTCGTAGCAAGAATACCTGCATGAATGGTAGCGCCGGCATCCTGCCGGCTATGTGTGGTAGCCGCCGAGACGACGGCGCTACCTCAGAACGAACGGATTCGTCCATGCATGCTTGAACTGTGCGTCAATCACCTCGACACGAACGTAGTTCCACCCCGGGTTCACAGCACACTCGGCGTATGTCAGCGGCTCTCCGCCGTCAGCATAGAACGTCTCACCGCACGCCCGCTGCGCGAGGAAGTGTATCTCCAACGCAGGCGAACATTTCACCTTCAGCTTGCCGTCCTCGATCCTCGCGTCCACTATTTCCGGCCCGCATGACGAGTAGTAGCACCCCGCCCGTAGCGCGTCCATGACGGCCTGCGTGGTCAACTCCTTCGCCTTGATCATCGTCCAACCCATGAAAATGTCCCTGCCGTAGTGAACATCATCCACCGCGACCGCGGGCAGAATCCGCCCGGCGTCAATCAGGTCATCCCAGTGGACCGAGCTGAAGCCTTTGCCCGACTTCGCGCATGTGGCGTTGTAAACCTCAACCGCAAACGGGCCTTTCAGCGGGAGCAGGTGGTTCACGTTCATCCCGCACCAATACGGATGCCCGATGATGACCTCGCCGCCTGCAGACTTGACCGCATCAATGCGGGCCTGTGCATCCATCTCGCCGACAAAATGGAAGTCCTGCGGCAGATCGAGGCAGACGAAATGGTAGACACCCATGCCGGGACACGGAGGATGAGTCTCCAGTCCACTAATAACCAGGAAATCCTCAGCGCAGAACGCCGCGACGTCGTTCGTCTTGTCATGGTCGGTCAGAGCGATTACCTGATAGCCGTGCTCGCGGTACTGACGGCAGCGTCCGACGACCGGCGTATCACCGTCGGAAGTGGTGGTATGGGTATGCAGATTGGCCTTGAACCACCGGCCCGGACTCTCAAACGGATTGACAAACATCGCGTAAATCCCTTCTTAACAAGGACTGGAGGAACAAATTCAAAATCCGAAGCACGAAATTTCGAAACAAATGACAAGCCAGGAAAAGGGCAAATCGCAAACCCGGACCTTGGGCTTTGGTTTGGAGCCTTTCCTCTTCAATCATTATCTGGTTGTTTCGAATTTCGGATTTCGTATTTCGTGCTTTCCCTTTGCAGAGTCTACCACCCGTGTGCTCGCTTGTGCAACTTCGGGCATGCAGGAGTGTCGGAGGTAAGTGGAGTACAAGCTATCGTGGACAACGGCATGGACAATCGGAAAACTAGGCCAAGAATCAAACTGGCGACGACACCTACGCAGGTCAGTCTGAGCCTCATCGCGTGGGCTGGTCTGTTCGCGTGCTGGCTTCTCGTCGCCGCCTACTACCGCGCGCTGCCGGCGATCATTCCCACGCACTTCGGCATGAACGGCACACCGGATGGCTGGGGTTCGAAGGGCTCGTTGATCGCGATTCCAGTCGTCTGCTCCGTCATGTACACCATGTTCACGATCATCACTCGGTTCCCGCACACGTTCAACTACCCTGTGCGGATAACGCCTGAGAACGCAGAACGCCAGTACGGAAACGCCCTTACGCTCATGTACTGGATGCGCACGATGGTCATCGCGCTGTTTCTCTACCTGCAGTGGATAATAGTGGAAGTTGCCCGCCACAAGGCTCCAGGCGCAAGCGTCTACCTGTTGCCGATGGTGATTCTCGCCTTGGTCATCCCGACTGTCTTCTACCTCGTCCGTGCCTACAAAAACAAGTGAACTCGATTCAGGTGGGAGCGCGAGCGTCCCCGCTCGCTCAGGAGAGAGAAAGCGGGCGAGGACGCCCGCGCTCCCAGGCATCCGGCGCCCGAAACCCAAAACCTGGAACCTGAAACCGGCGCTTCCCTTCCCAATCTCGGAAGGAATCCTCGCGTGAGGGCAGAACTGATAATCTGAACAATCAACTATGTTTCCATCGCAGGAGAGGTAAGAGACCATGAGTTTCATCGAATCGCTCGACATCGCCCTCAAGGGCATCGCGGCATCTGAGCAGGGAACCGCAAATCTCGCTCAGAGAATCCGCCTGGAGATTGACTTCGCGCATCGGTTCGCCGAGCTTTTTCCGGACAAGAAAGACAAATGGCAGAAGCTCGCGCTAAGGGCCGCCGAGCTTGTGAACAAGCGGCTAAAAGAAAGCGTCCCGATTGATTTCGTGTCCGTGGTCGCGGAGGCCGAGGACATCATGGCGCCCATCGGCAAGGCAGCCAAGGAGTACACCATCCACTGCGCCGGCCATGCGCACATTGACATGAACTGGATGTGGAACTGGCCCGAGACCGTAAACGTCAGCCACGACACCTTCGCCACCGTCAACGCGCTGATGGAGGAGTTCCCGGAGTTCCGCTTCTCGCAGAGCCAGGCGTCCACCTACATCGCCATGCAGGAGTACTGCCCGGAAATCTTCGAGATGATCCAGAAGCGCGTGAAGGAAGGCAAGTGGGACGTTACCGCCAGCATGTGGGTCGAGGGCGACAAGAACATCGTTTCAGGCGAATCGCTCTGCCGCCACATGCTCTACACGCGCCAGTATATGAAGGAGTTCCTCGGACTCCAGCCCGAGGACGTGACGATTGACTGGTCGCCGGATACCTTCGGCCACGCGCGCACGCTCCCGTCCATCCTCACCAAAGGCGGCGTGAAGCGCTACTACCACATGCGCACCGGCCCCGGCCCGTGGCTGTACAAGTGGCGCTCACCGGACGGCTCCGAGATTCTGGTCTTCAATGACAAGGACCGCCACGGATACAACGGCCCGGTCTACCCGGAAATCTACGAATCGTTCATCGAGTTCGTGAAGGAGACCGGCATCAAGGACTTCATGATGATGTACGGAGTCGGCGACCACGGCGGTGGCCCGACCAGACGCGACCTGCGCAAGGCTCGCGATCTGGCGACGTGGCCGATCTTCCCGGTCATCAAGCTCAGCCGAACCAGCGAGTTCTACGCTGCGGTCGAGAAGGCCGCGCCGAAACTGCCGGTGATAGAGCGCGACCTGAACTTCATCTTCGAGGGCTGCTACACCTCACAAAGCAATATCAAGTTCGCCAACCGGGTCAGCGAGATCGTTCTGCCCCAGGCAGAGGCGCTCGCGCTTATCGCCGGTGCGGTCGGCAAGATGGAGTACCCGAGCGATCACCTGCGCAGAGCCTGGCGGTGGACGCTCTTCAACCATTTCCATGACATCCTCCCCGGCTCCGGCGTGAAGGCCACTTATGAGTATTCGCAGGGGCTGTTCCAGGAGACGCTGGCAACCGTGAACTCGATCGAGACCCGCGCGCTCCGGCAGCTCTCTGAGAAGGTTGACACATCCAAGGCCACGAAGTCCAAGACCTGCGTCGGGCTGGGACTCGGCGACGGGCTGGGCGCGGGCGCGGGCGACCCCGGCATACCTGGTGGAGTCACCGCCTACAATACCGGCGCCTGTGATGCGGAGCCGGTGCTGATCTACAACCAGAAAGCCTGGCCGAGAGACGAAACCGTCTACGCCAAGATCTGGAACAAAAAGGTTGCGGATGACAAGGTGGTCGTGCGCGATTCCGACGGCGAGGAGATCAAGGGCCAGGTGGTGGCGAGAGGCCATTACTGGGGTCACGAGTTCGCCACCATCGCATTCAAGGCGAACGTCCCGGCACTGGGCTACAAGGTCTACGCGGTTGACGGCTCGCTCGTCCCAGTCAAGGGCGAAGGCGCAACCATGAGCCAGATGTTCAGCGGCATCTACGGCATTGACTTCCCGAACCCAGCCGCGCCAAAGGTGATGGAAAATGAGTTCCTGAAGGTCGAGATGGACATGGCATCCGGCGCGATCAAGCACCTGATTGACAAGGAGACCGGGTTCGACTACGTACCCGAAGGCAAGCTGCTCGGACTCCTGGAAGCCTATCAGGAGGCCCCGCACGGTATGACGGCGTGGGTTATCGGCCAGACGCCCGAGTGTACACAACTCGTTGACGGCGGCACCCTGCACATCACGCAGAGCGGCCCGAACCGCGTGGCCGTAAAGACCGACCGCAAGTACAAGGACTCCACGATCTCGGTGGAGATCGGCCTCAATGCCGGTTCGCGGCAGGTTGACTTCCGGCTGAACACCCGGTGGGTGGAGCGCGGAACCCCTGAGACCGGCGTTCCGATGCTGAAGGTGGCGTTCCCGATCAACGTGACCGGCGGAACTCCGACCTACGAGATACCGTTCGGCAGCCAGGCTCGCGAGCAGTCCGGCCAGGAGATACCCGCGCTGAAGTGGGCGGACCTCTCCGGCGGAACCGGCAAAAAGCAGGTCGGCGTTACGCTGGTGAACGACTCCAAGTACGGCCATTCTTGCGTGGACGACACGATGAGGCTGACCCTCATCCGATCCAGCCACGATCCCGATCCGCTTCCCGAGGTCAAAGATCACAGCATCGGCTGGGCGATCATCCCTCATAGCGGCGCGTGCGACGTTGTTGCGGCAACCCGAGCGGGCGAGAACTTCAACTCGCCGATGTCCGTGGTAAGCGCCACCGCGCACACAGGCAAGCTCCCCGCCGAGCAGAGTTTCGTGGAAATCCTGGACCCGAACGTGGTGCTGGCAGCGGTGAAGAAGGCGGAAGACTCCGGTGCGATCATCATCCGCGTGTACGAGATATCCGGCAAGGACACCGAGGCCAAGATCAGGATCAACGGACTGGTCAAGCCCGGTACGCCCGCCAAGCAGGTTGACACCCTTGAGCGGCTGATTCCGAAGGCCAAGGCGAAGATGGAAGGCAGCGTCCTCACCGTCAAGGTCCCGGCATTCGGCAACGTGTCGGTGATGGTGGGCTGATAGCACAGAAGGTGTTCGGTGTCAGGTGCCAGGGGAAAAGCCCGAAGCGCTGCACCGAGCACCCGTCGCTAAGCATAAGTTTGCTCGGGATTTCCGAAACCAAGCGCCGGCTTTGGGTGCGCGAGTCGAAGAAACAGGTAATATTACTGGAAAATTCAAAAAACCCTTGCGCTCGCCTGAATATTGGAGTATGATATATAGCGTGAATATGTCCCTAAGTCGGCGCGAATGGAGGTAGTGCAATGAGAAGCATTCTGGGTACCGGCATTCTGGTTTTGGTCATGCTCGCAATGGCAGTCTCAGCGTTTGCGACGCCCATACTCGGTTCGATCAACGAACTGGTGAACGGCGATTTCCAGACGGGCACATGGGGTCCGTGGGAGCACGGCGGCGGCCTGCATATTGATCTGGTACCGGGAACACAGTCCAACTACGCTTCTCGCTGCATGGATCCCGCTCAGAGCCTTCTGCTCCGACAGGTAGTGGACGAAACAAAGAATCCCCTGTGGAACTGGAATTACAACCTGAAGAAGATTGACCTGGTGGCCAATATCATGTGTGATTGGACAACCATCCAGACAGAGCATCCTCAGTCTACGATCAGCTTCCGGTTGGACTGGTGGGGACCGCAGTGGAACAGCTCGAACGTTGCTCCCACAGCGCCGGCCGAAGGTTGGTCTCCGTGGGTCAAATACAGCTTTACCGCCAACCAGAACGGCGTTTGGAACACAGTCAATCCGATCGTTCAAGATACCTCGGTTCTCCAGTGGGATGGCAGACCGTTCCAGCCGAGATGGGTATCTGTCGAAGTGCTTATAAATCAAGAGTTGAGAGAGCGCGTGTGGGTAGATGACCTCAACCTGACAGCCCAGTGCGAACCGGTACCGGAGCCATCCGGCGTCCTTGCCCTGCTGACCGGCGTCGCATCACTGTCATGGCTCGCGCGTCGTTCCATAAAGAAGTAAGTCAAGAACACTCAGACTTTTCGCATAAAGATCAAAAGCCGTCTGAGCAGCAAATGCCCAGGCGGTTTTTCTGTCTCGCATGCCCAATGATTTGGCATCGGCATTCACCCTGTGATATAATCCTCAGGTTGTCGCCTAGCGGGCGGCTGAAATGGGAATACTGACCTGATACAATACATCACATCGGAGGTTTCTGAATGCCCACAACCATAGAATACGTAAACGCGAGAGAGATTCTGGACTCACGCGGCAACCCGACGGTGGAGGTGGATGTCTACCTCGCCGACGGTAGCATGGGCCGCGCGGCAGTCCCCAGCGGTGCGTCCACCGGCGCATACGAGGCGTGCGAGCTGAGAGACGGCGAGAAAGAGCGCTACCTCGGCAAGGGTACCACCAAGGCTGTTGATTACGTCAACGACGAGATCACCCCTGAGGTCATTGACCTTGACGCCACGGATCAGGTGGGCATTGATAACCTGATGATCGAGCTGGACGGCACCCCCAACAAGAGCCGCCTGGGCGCGAACGCTATCCTCGGCGTCTCGCTGGCCGTCGCAAAGGCCGCCGCAATCTCGCTGGACCTGCCGCTATACCGCTACATCGGCGGTGTGAGCGCGCGCGAACTGCCCGTGCCGATGATGAACATCCTCAACGGCGGCAAGCACGCGGACAATAATGTTGACCTGCAGGAGTTCATGGTCATGCCCGCCGGCGCATGCTGTTTCGCCGAAGCCCTACGCATGGGTGCGGAAGTCTTCCACAGCCTGCGGTCAGTCCTCAAGGCAAAGGGCCTGAACACCTCGGTCGGCGACGAGGGCGGATTCGCCCCTAACCTGCAAACGAACGAGGAAGCCATCGAGTCCATCGTCCAGGCCATCGAGAAGGCCGGCTACGAGCCCGGCAAGGACGCCTTCATCGCGCTCGACCCCGCCTCAACCGAGCTGTGGGAAGCCGCTGCGAAGAAGGGCGAAGAGGGCAAGTATTACTTCTGGAAGTCGGACATGATGAAGACCAGCGACGAGATGGTGGACTTCTATGCCGACCTGGCCGACAGATACCCGATCATCTCGCTGGAAGACGGCATGGCCGAGGACGACTGGGACGGCTGGAAGAAGCTGACCGACCGCATAGGCAGCAAAGTTCAGATCGTGGGCGACGACCTGTTCGTGACGAACACAGAGCGCCTCAAGAAGGGCATACAGCTCGGCAGCGCAAACTCGATCCTTATCAAGCTGAACCAGATCGGCACGCTCACCGAGACGCTGGCCGCTATGGAGATGGCCAAGAAGTACAACTTCACCGCCGTCGTATCCCACCGCTCAGGCGAGACCGAGGATTCGACGATCGCCGACATCGCAGTGGCGCTGAACGCCGGCCAGATCAAGACCGGCGCACCGAGCCGCACGGACCGCGTGGCGAAGTACAACCAGCTTCTCCGCATCGAGGAAGAGCTTGGCGACGAGTCCATGTACCGCGGATTGGGCGCGTTCTACAACATCCGAAAGCCGCAGTGAACCGTACACTGTAAACAGTGACAGTGCAAGGCCCGGGGTTCGCAAGACTCCGGGCCTTTTTATGCGTTCTCTGGGTGACACTTGAGAGGTGCCACAGCGTGCAATTCCCCCACACCCATCGTGCGATTGCTTGCGAAAGGGCATCCATTATGTTATAATCGTCGGAACTTGGGGCTTCGGTTCTAGCCAGCATTATTCATGAAAAACATGAATAACGCTGAGAAGGCCGCGGACTATGCGGGACGTGCATTATCCGCGTTAGGGAACCAGACGCCCAGTGCAGGAGGAAATTCTGGGTGATTGATACCAGTGATTTTAGAAACGGACTCTCGATCATAATGGATGGTGAAATCTACACCATAGTGGACTTTCAGCATGTGAAGCCCGGCAAGGGCGGAGCGTTCGTCCGCAGCATGCTGAAAAACGCCCGAACCGGCGCGGTGATTGACAAGCGTTGGCGCGCAGGTGAGAAGATGGATCAGGCGATTCTGGAACGCAAGCCGATGCAGTTCTTGTACATGATGGAAGATGAGTATCACCTCATGGACAACGAAACCTACGACCAGATTACCGTAGGCAAAGTGGCGTTCGGTGACGCGGTGAAGTACCTGAAGGAGAACACCGAGGTGACCGTGCTGATGCACGGGTCCGACGTGATAAGTGCCGAACTGCCGATGACGATGGAACTGGAAGTCATTGAGGCAGCATCGAGCGAGCGCGGCAACACAGCATCCGGCGGATCGAAACCGGCGGTAGTAGAAGGCGGGGCTGTGGTACAGGTGCCGTTCTTCATCAATGTCGGGGACAAACTGAAGATAGATACACGCACAGATTCGTACCTGGAGCGCGCAAAGTAGTAAAATTCTCGTAATCGAGAGCTACCAGGTAAGCACACCAAGCCCGCATTATTCATGAACAGCATCAATAATGCACAGAAGGCGGTGGACTATGCGGACATGTATAATCCTCGCTAGAACAGGAGTGTGAGCCATGGCACGCGCAAGTTCAGTTCGTCGCAAGGCAAAAGGGTTTCTGTGGGAGTGGACTAACAACGCTACGATACTCGGCCTGAAGGTCGGCGGCGGGTTGTTCATCGCCGTCTCCATTTATCTGCTCTGGGGTATCATCGCGGGTTCACTCTCGAAGGCCGGTTTCTTAGGCGGGGATGATCTGCGGCGCGTCATGGAGAACGTGCAGTTGGCCTGCAAGGCGCTCATCGCCAGCGGTATCATTATCATCGTGAGCAGCAGCGTCAGGTTCTACCTGGACGATTTCACGGGTTACTATTTCCTTGTTGCCGGCGCGGCGCTCCGATGGGGCATGCCTGTTCTTGTGGGAGCATCCATTGGAGAAATAACCTTCAAGGCTGCAACGTTGCCCGCGTACGTGGCGAGGCAGTACAGCACAGTCGGCACCGCGCTACTGGTTACTGCCGCCCCGTTCATCCTGATAGACTTTGTGCGCAGGATCAAAGACGCCAGGCGCCTCGCCAAGCGCAGCGCGATGACCGTGCGCTTTGATGATGAGGAGGACGACCTCCCCAAGGGCAAGTTGTGCATTCTGTGCTGGCAGATGCCCTACTGCCGCAGCTACCTGCGCAGATACTGCCAGGCCTACGAAAGACGGAGACCCTGCTGGCAGATAAAAATTGGCTGCTACTGCGATGAAGACATGATCCTGCGCATGATGAAGAGGAGTTCAGGCAGCACTGTAGGCGGCAAGGACCAGACATTCGCATGGTTGGCGGGTAGTCAGGGAAAGAAGAAAGATCTGACCGCGGCGCAGAAGCGGCAGAGATGCCGGGATTGCAGCTTGTACCAGGACCATCAGAGGGAGAAATACCAGCTGTTGGGCTGGCTTGCGTTCCCTTCAACAATCGGCATAATGTACATGTTTTACAGGCCGATCAAAGCGGGGTTGCACGAGGGGCTGAATTTTACGGACCAGTTTGCGCGGCGATTGTCTTACGGCACTGTACCCACAGCCGACCAGTCCTGGGTCAATTCGCCGGCTGCCTCTGATACCGTAGAAACTCTGTTCTTGATGTGCTTGGGATTGATTCTTGTAACGTACATCCTTCGGGCAATTGAGTATTTGGTGTTTGAAGTGCAGGTGTGATGATGCGGTCGAGGGTTTATAAGATATGAATTTGATCGAAATAGAAGAACTGGTGAAAATAGTTCGCGACGCACGAGTGTCTGAATTGAAGCTGACTGTGGGCGACTCCACCGTGAAGCTGAAGAAGCCGCTTCCGCCTGCCAAACCTGCGCCCAAGCCGCGCAAGGTTGCCGCGCCCAGCAAGCCGGACACAGGTGCCGCGCCGGCTACCGTTGAAACACTGGACGATGAAGGATGCTTCATCTGCGCTCCGATGGTAGGCATATTCCGAAGCACGGATATTGCGGCGGTGGGCGGCAATCTGAAGCTCGGGACGAAAGTTGGCGTGATTGAGTCCATGAAGCTGATGAACGATGTGGCAGCCGATTGCGAAGGCGTGGTAGCCGAGGCGCTGGTTGATGACGATATGCCCGTGGAATATGGGCAAAAGCTTTTCAGGGTGCAGAAGGCCTGAGGTGTTGTGAGACATGCTGCGAAACAATCGCGGACAGGCATTCATGCTCATAGAAATACTGGTGGTAGCTGTAATCATAGGGGTTGCAGGCTTCTATATGGCCCGCCACTACACTACAGTGGGTCTGGGGCATGCCAAGCCGGGCGAGCCGCCGACGGTGAAGGACCGTGCTGTGGGTACGGACTGCGCGAACAACCTGAGGCAGTTCAGATTCGCGATACAGTTGCTTCAGACCGGGGCTGATGATGTGGCGCTTCCTCCCACTCTGCATGAGCTGGCCGATAAGCAGGGCATGTCGCGGTCCATGGAGAAGTGTCCAATCTCCGGCAAGGAATACGGCTATGATGCGGCGCGCGGGCTGGTGTGGTGTACCACTCCCGGCCACGAGAAATTCTGAGGATATCGGAGCACGAAATGTTCAAGAAGATACTGATAGCCAATCGCGGTGAGATAGCCGTGCGCATCATACGAGCCTGCCGCGAGATGGGCATTGCCAGCGTGGCGGTCTACTCTCAGGCAGACGCGAACTCCATGCACGTGCGCCTGGCTGATGAGGCCGTTTGCATTGGCCCACCCGCGAATAAGGACAGCTACCTGAACGCGCCGAACATCATCAGCGCGGCGGTGATAACCGGGGCGGACGCGATTCACCCCGGGTACGGCTACTTCTCGGAAGTCCCATCGTTTGCCGAAGCGTGCGAAGCCTGCAAGATCAAGTTCATCGGTCCGAGGCCGGCATCGGTTGAAAAGCTGGGCGACAAGGCCAGAGCGCGTGAGATAATGCAGGGCGCGGGTGTGCCTATCATACCAGGCACCAAGGGTGTGCTGAAAAACGAGCAGGACGCCTTCAAGATGGCGGCAAAGATAGGCTACCCGGTGCTGATAAAGGCATCGTCCGGCGGCGGTGGCAGGGGCATAAGGGAAGTCGGCAACGAGGACGAACTGGGCAAGATTCTGAAGGTGGCGCAGATGGAGGCCGAAAGCTCGTTCGGCAACCCTGATGTGTACATGGAAAAGCTGATTGAGGAGCCGAGGCACATCGAGGTGCAGATACTGGCCGACGAGCACGGGCATGTGGTACACCTGGGCGAGCGTGAGTGCAGCGTACAGAACGCCCGGCACCAAAAGATGCTGGAAGAGGCTCCGTCAGCGGCGCTGAACCCAACAATGCGCGCGAAGATGGGCGACGCGGCCGTGCGCGCGGCGAAAGCATCCGGCTACTGGAACGCGGGTACGGTGGAGTTCCTGCTGGACAAGCACAACAGTTTCTACTTCATGGAGATGAACACGCGCGTGCAGGTGGAGCATCCGGTAACGGAAGCGGTCACCGGCGTGGATATCCTGAAGGCGCAGATACGGATCGCGGACGGCGAAAAGCTGTGGTTCACACAAAAGGACGTGCAGATCAACGGTCACGCGATTGAGTGTCGCATTACCGCGGAGGACCCGGACAAGGGGTTCACGCCCAGCCTTGGGACCATCGAAAACGTGACGCTGCCCGGCGGGTTTGGCGTGCGGGTGGACACGCACATGTATGCAAACTACACGATTCCCCCTTACTACGATTCCCTACTGGGTAAGCTCATTGTGTGGGGATCGGATAGGAACGAGGCCATCAGCCGCATGTCGCGCGCGCTGTCCGAGTTCAAGATCGAAGGGGTTAAGACCAACATCTCTTATCACCAGAAGATCATGGCAAACCCGTACTACAGACGCGGTGAAATCAATACTGATTTCATCAAAACCCGCATGGAGAATGGAGAAAGCGGCTAGTGGTAAGTGGTTCGTGGTTATGCGGATACGTTTTCTCATCAACCATCAGCCATTAACCATTCCGGGATTATGGGAACTAAGAGACGCAGAGCCGCAAGAGAGACCGCGCTGAATGTCCTGTACCAGATTGACGTGGCCAAGATCACGGTTGACGAGGCGCTTGCAACCGCAATGGAGAACACGGGCCTGGAAGGTGACGCTGCAGAATTCACCGAGACGCTGGTCCGCGGTGTACTGGCGCATGTTCGTGAGTTGGACAAGCATGTGGAGGGATTGGCCGTGGGCTGGGAGCCTCAGCGCTTCCCGGCGGTTGACCGGAGTATCCTCCGTATGGCCATGTTCGAGATACTTTACCTTGACCATATTCCGCCCAGCGTTTCCATAAACGAGGCGGTGGACATGGCAAAGAAATACAGCACCGACGAGTCCGGTAAGTTCATCAATGGAGTGCTCGGCGCGTTCGTCCGCCGGGCGATAGAAAAGTCGGAGGAACCAGATGCCCGCAAAGATTCTTGATGGAATGGCGACCGCGAAACAGATCAGAGAAGAGATCAGGAGCGAAGTGGAGCAGTACGTCGCCAAGACCGGAGTCACTCCGCACCTGGCTGTGCTGCTGGTGGGCGACGACCCGGCGTCACATGTGTACGTGAACATGAAGAAGAAGGCTTGCCTGAATGCGGGAATGCTCTCCACGGTCATCCAGCTTCCGGCGGACTCTCAGCAGCAGGAGATCATGGACATCATCAAGGGCCTGAACGCTGACCCGCAGGTCCACGGCATCATGGTCCAGCACCCGGTGCCGAAGCATCTCGACGAGCTGGAGATACTGGCCACCGTATCGCGCGAGAAGGATGTGGACGGCATCAGCCGGGACAGTCTGGGCAGCCTGATGACCGGCGAACCGATCTTCATTTCGGCCACACCGGCGGGGATAATCGAGCTGATTGACCGCTATGAGATTCCGATACAGGGCAAGCATGCCGTGGTGGTGGGTAGAAGCATCATCCTCGGCAAACCTGTGGCGATCTACCTCCTCAATCGTCATGCCACCGTGACAGTATGCCACACCCGCACGCGTGATCTGGGCGAGATGACCAGGCAGGCGGACATCCTGATTGCGGCGGTCGGCAAGGCTGAGATGATAAAGGGCGACATGATAAAGGACGGCGCGGTTGTCATTGACGCCGGGTATAACAAGGTCGAGGGTCGGGACAAGGACGTCGGCGATGTGGACTATGAGGCAGGTATGCAGAAAGCCTCGTGGATCACACCCGTCCCCGGCGGAGTCGGTCCGATGACCATCGCGATGCTGCTGAAGAACACGATGAAGGCGGCAAACAGGGCTGCCGGACTGATCTAGATCGGGAGCATGCACATGCATGAGGTAACTGCGGAGATCATATCCACGATGACGGATCGCATAGTCAAAGGGTTCGATCCTTTGAAGGTGATTCTGTTCGGCTCGCAGGCGAGAGGCGACGCCGGGCCGGATAGCGACGTTGATCTGCTGGTAGTGTTCCAGGACGTGGACGACAAGCGAAAGCGGACAGTCGCCATACGCCGCGCACTGGCCGATATCCCCGTCAGCAAGGATGTTTTCATCACAACACCGGAGGAGATATCGCGACGTGGCACGCTGGTCGGCACGGTACTGCGACCGGCACTGCGTGAAGGCAGGACGATATATGAGCGAACCTGAAAACGTGGCGGAGGCCGGTTCGGCCTAGTACGATTAGGATGAGCGAGGCAGATGCACTACACAGTGATTCTCGAAAAGGAAGACGAAAGCGGGTACCACTCGCTAGTTCCCGCGCTTAAGGGCTGTCACTCCCAGGGCGACACTCTGGATGAGGCCGTCACGAACATCAGCGAGGCGATCGAGGTCTACCTGGAGAGCCTGAAAGCCGCCGCATAGCGCACCATCTTCCGCCGTGGAGTAGCCCGGAGTAGAAGTTGATCGTGGATCTTCAAAGCTATCTGTCCGAGAAATGCATACTGACTGATGCGGCCCTTGAGGAATATCTGCCGAGAGCGGACCGGTTTCCTCAGGTCATGTTCGAGGCGATGCGGTACAGCGTCCTCAACGGCGGCAAGCGTGTGCGCCCTATCCTCGCGCTGGCTGCGTGCAGTGCGTGCGGCGGTGACGAGAACGCTGCGATGCCCACAGCGTGCGCCGTCGAAATGATCCACGCGTTCTCGCTTATCCACGACGATCTGCCCGCGCTGGATAACGACGATCTGCGCCGGGGAAAGCCCACAAACCACAAGGTCTTCGGCGAGGCCACGGCCATTCTCTCGGGCGATGCGCTGTTCGCACTCGCGTTTCAGACCATCACCGACCGCACCAACGGCGTATCGGTGGCGGTCATACTGGAAGTCGTTCGCAGAATCGCGGCGGCCTCGGGAA
This sequence comes from Armatimonadota bacterium, assembly GCA_025358205.1. Classification (GTDB taxonomy): domain Bacteria; phylum Armatimonadota; class UBA5829; order DTJY01; family DTJY01; genus JANYKG01. Next base: position 1,437 of record JANYKG010000065.1, on the reverse strand, counting down.
CCAGCGGCATGGTAGTCGGCCAGGTGGCGGATATGATCTCCGAGGGCCAGGCGATATCCCCCCAGACCATGGAGTTCATCCACCGGCACAAGACCGGCGCGCTGCTGGAGGCGTCAGTAGTATGCGGCGGGCTGCTCGGCGGCGGGCGTCCTGACCAGATCGAGTCGCTGAGATCATACGGGCAGAGCATCGGACTGGCGTTCCAGATAGCGGACGACGTGCTGGACGTTGAGGGTGAGCAGGACAAGATCGGCAAACCGGTCGGCAGCGATGTGGGGAACAGCAAGGCGACCTACCCCAGCCTCTACGGCATCGAGAAGTCGAAGGGTATGGCGCTGCAAGCGGTCGGTGACGCGGTAAACGCCCTGCGCGTCTTCGGCTCAGAGGCGGACCCCCTCCGCGCCTTGGCCCGGTTTGTGGTAGAACGGGAACTCTAGTCCTCGTAAGGTAGCCGCAGGTCTTCACGCCTGCGTTCTGTGCGTCATGGCGTTGAACGGCCGTACCGCGCAACTGTAAAGGTTGCGGCTGCAAGTTTACCAAAGGAGACCACGCCGTGTTCCAACCGAATTGGGAATCATTGGACAAGCGACCGACTCCGCAGTGGGTTGACGATGTGAAGTTCGGCATCTTCATCCACTGGGGTGTATACTCCGTCCCCGCGTGGGCGCCCACCGGCGGCGGCGAGGCCAGCTACGCCGAGTGGTACTGGAAGCGCCTGGCGGACAAGGACGGCCCGACTTGGAAGTTTCACGTCGAAAACTACGGTGAGAAGTTCCAGTATCAGGATTTCGCGCCGATGTTCAAAGCTGAGATGTTCGATCCCGATCAGTGGGCGAACCTGTTCGACAAAGCCGGGATCAAGTACGTGGTCTTTGTCTCCAGACACCACGACGGGTTCTGCCTGTGGCCCAGCGCGCATAGCTGGAACTGGAACAGCGTGGACATCGGCCCACACCGCGACATCTGCGGCGATCTCTCCGACGCGGTGAAGGCCAGGGGGATCAAGATGGGCTTTTACTACTCACTCTACGAGTGGTACAACCCGGACTACCTGAACAACCTGCCGCGTTACGTGGACGAGCACATGATCCCTCAGATGAAGGACCTGGTCACACGCTATGAACCTTCGCTGGTCTGGACCGACGGTGAGTGGGAAAAACCGAGCGAGGACTGGAAGAGCGTCGAGTTCCTGTCGTGGCTGTTCAACGAGTCGCCGGTGAAAGACGAGGTCGCGGTCAACGACAGGTGGGGCAAGGAAACCCGCAGCGTCCACGGCGGCTACTACACCACCGAGTATGGGCAGATTCACCTCGGCGCGGACCTGGAGCTTGGCGAGAAGCGCAAGTGGGAGGAGTGCAGAGGCATCGGTCAGTCGTTCGGGTTCAACCGCAACGAGACGCTGAAAGACTACATGACCGGCAAGGAACTGGTCCACCT